>JALURH010000091.1 GCA_027017025.1 Thermofilaceae archaeon | reverse complement strand
GGTGAGGATGAGGTAGGAGGCTACCCTAAACCGGTTTTCTCGCTCTTTGGGGCTGTATTAGACCTAGGTAGCCATATATCGATAAGACTTAACTCTATGGATAACGAGATACTGCTCAAAAATAAATATAGTAGATACATTAAGGTTGAGAAAATTATAGTTAATGGCCAGGAACATAAGGTAAATAAGGTTCTAAAGCCTGGGGAAGAAATAGAGATAAAAGTGGATGCTGGGGAGAAACCTAAGATAAAGGTAGAGTATGAGGTAGCACTAGAGTCTGACATTATATGGCCTAGGAGCAAAGCTGTAGTTATCGGCTTAGGGGACTATCCCCCAGGGATGCTGGAAAGAATACTTAAGTTTACATAGGGGGTTAGGATGCACGCAGTCTATAGGATTGTTTCACCAGGTAGAGATAGAGTTGAAACAGTGGTTTGTGAGCGAATTACTAGGAGACTTATAGCTAGGGGGGCCAAAGTTGCTGTGATAAAGCATGTAGAACATGATATAGATGTCGGGGGAAAAAATAGCTGGAGGTATAGGGAGGCGGGAGCACACCATATAGTTCTTTCATCGAAGGAGGAGGTGGTTACAATCATACCCTCGGCTCTAGGCATCTTAGAGAATATTTTATCGCTAATTCCTCCACACATATTCATAGTATTGGTCGAAGGGTATAGGGAAAGTAGGGTTGGTAAAAAGGTAGTGGTTGCTGATAGCATAGAGGAGTACAAGGAGCTATCTAGTGGAGAAGTACTAGCTGTTGTAACCAGCAACGGTGAGGTTAGAGAAGCAGCCGAGAAGTATGGAGCTAGGGTTTTCTCGTTCAGCGAGGCTAGTGAAGTAGCTAGGGAAATATGGGTAGATGCCTTAAATATAGTCTACAGCAACCTTCCAGGCGCTAACTGTAACGTATGTGGCTTAGGAACCTGTAAGATATTCGCTGAAAACGTCCTCAGGGGGGAGGTGACGCTAGGTGAGTGCCCAATTAAATCTAAGATATATTTATCCATAGATGGTAGGGTTGTAGCTATCAACCCCTATACTAAAAGGGTCCTACGAGACGTCGTAGTCGCATTAGTGAAGACATTAAAGGGTGTCCCGGACAAACCTAGGAGTATTCAGCTTTCAATAGATTTATCACCCTAGCTTTTACTTAACAAATGTTTTTACGAGTCGTCTCCGGCGCCATGCCATGTACTCGTAGCTTATAACTATTATCATTACAATAATTATAGCAGTGAGGACTATTAAACCTATAAACTCCGTTGTGCTTAGCTGCCAGCCAGCTAATACAATGAATACATCAAATCCCACCGTCTTAGTTCCAGGGGACTCTAAGGATGTCTCAACTTTTTTCCCACCATACTCGACTCTTAGCTTATATGTTTCCTCTGGCAACAGTGTCTTAAATACACCCGAGCTATCTGTAGACCCTCTCTCAACTAAAACGTTATTATAGTATATAGATACGCTAGCTCCCTCAAGCCCCTGCCCTCTTGCCCCAACAACCCTCACTGTAACCATATGTATCTTAGGGCATGTGATTGTAGCATTCCTGGGCGTAACATACACCGTGTAGCCTATAGGCACCCCCTTCCAGCTAACTATAGTGACCTTCAATATACCTAGGGGAACCTCCTTGACCGTGAAGTATCCCTCAGGGCCTATAGTTAATTCAACCCTAGTTCCATCAAGCTTTTCCGCAACAACTACCGCTCCCACGAGGGGTTTACCGTCGGGGCCAATAACCGTTATACCCCTATTATATATTGGTAACCCAGTGGCTACCACCGCTAGTGTAGCCACAGCCACCAGTACTAGCGAGTATATAACCTTCATCAAAATAAATAGAGTCAGGTAGTAGCTATAAGTGTTAGTGCATGTATTCTTTCTCCAGCCTCCAAGTAATGCCGTCGTTTTCAGCTATTTCCTTGAAGATATAGGCGCTCTTCCTCCTAACCCTCTTCTTGGTGTCAAAATCTACTTCTACTAAACCAAACCTCATACTAAAGCCTCTAGCCCACTCATAGTTATCTATTAGAGACCAATGGAGGTATCCTCTTACATCGAAGTCATCCCTAGCCTTAAGTACCTGAGCTACATGGTTCACCAAGAACCAAGGCCTAAGTTTATCATCTCTGTCTGCTATACCGTTCTCAGTAACAAGTATAGGTTTACCGTACTTAGCTACTACCCTAATAGCATCATATAATCCTTCGGGAAATATTTCCCAGCCAAAATCTGATGTAGGTCTATTATCCTTTGACTTGGAGTTCGGCTCACACTCACCGCCATAACCCTTAACTATTTCAAAATTTGTTATAGGCGAGAAAGGTATCTGTGGTTCAGCTAGCCCCTTCAGTACCTGCCTAGAATAATAATTAACCCCTATCCAATCCAGTCTCCCATACATATGGTATATACGCTCCTCAGAGTCTACCTCCCCATTGAAATCTATATCGACTTCTCCCTTGGATACAGCGTCGATAAACCATTCATTATAGAGATAGCTGAAGTTTTCAGCAGCACTTATGTCCCTAGGATTATTGGGGTCCAGCGGGTAGCCGGGGGATATACTCTGTATTAATCCTACTAGTGCTGGTTCCCAACTCTCCCGATCCGCTCTAACTTTATCAAAAGCTTTGATAGCATCATATGCTCTTGCATGGGCTACAGCCATATTAATTATAGCTCTCATATATGCATCTGGTCTCTGAACCCCAGGCGGAAAACCCGAGGGGAAAATGTAGCCGGCTACGGCAACAACATTCGGTTCATTAAATACTGACCATAAGTCAACTAGGTCTCCAAGTTTCCAAGCGATATATGCAGAGTATTTAACAAACTCCACTATAGTCTTCTCTCTGAGCCATCCAAGTGGCCCCTCCTCTAATCCAGTATCCCTAGCTCTAATAGGATCATGAATCCATAGAGGGAGAGTAAAGTGGTTTAAATTTACAATCACTTTAAAGCCTCTTCTTCTTAAGTCAGAGATTATTTCACGGTATCTCTGGATTGCTTCCCCATTAGCGTATCTATCGAGTTCAAAGAGATGCTCCTCTCTCAGCGCTATACGTGATATAAGCTCTAAATCATCTACATCGTATTCAACTTTAACTTCCTCAGTGGATCTAGGAAAGATCCTGCTCCATTCTACACCTATCCTAAAGCAATTCATTCCGAGACTCTGAGCCAATTCATGATCCTCGCGGAACATAGTCCAATAACCTGGTCCATCCTCGGGTAAATCGCCACTTACAATATTCTCCGTGATATTATGTTTATCATGTACCCATATGAACCAGTCAGTATTGGGATCAATGCTTGATTTTTCGGTACCACCCATTTCAAATTGGAAACCTGATAAAGAAACCCCCCACAGAAAATCCTTAAACATTTTATCACAAGGATACTTACGTACTAATACCAAATATCAGTAACTATAGTTTCTCCAGAAAATTAATTGGGTACTTGAGAGAAGAAAAATATGTGGATAAAAAGGGTCTCTATAGATGGTATATAGTCATAGTATTCTTTCTGTTCCTAACTTTCCATGAGGCCGATCGTTTCATAATAAGTGCTATAACTCCCCAGCTAATGAGAGAATTCAAAGTAGGGTATGCTGAGATGGGTATTCTCTTCTCAGCGACAATTCTAGTAGCCGTAGTACTATATCCATTATGGGGGTACCTATATGATAGGTATTCTCGGAGGCTCCTAGTATCCCTAGCAGCTATAATCTGGGGCTTTACAACATGGATAAACGCTATCTCAAGAATTTTCAGAGAGTTCTTCGCCACTAGGCTTGCCACAGGCATCGATGATGCAGCTCCACCAGGTATATACAGCTTAGTAGCTGACTACTTTGAACCATATAAGCGTGGAAGAGCTATGGGGATAGTAAACGCGTCGGGACCCTTGGGAGCTATCATCGGCTCCATACTAGCCTTATCAATAGTTGGGGCAGGACTAAACTGGCGTAACTCATTCTATATTACGGGTACAATAGGCGTTATAATAGGTATTATAACATACTTAACTGTAAAGGATATTCCTAGAGGAAGCTCAGAGCCAGAACTAGAAGGCCTACTTGAGACAGATATATATAAAGCAAAGCTCTCCGAGCTACCTATACTTCTGAGAAATAGGTCGCTGCTTTTCCTATATCTACAGGGGTTCTTCGGAGTATTTCCCTGGAACGCTATAACCTTCTGGATAATAACCTATATGGAGGTAGAGCTAGGCTTAACTCCAAGCCAAGTAATGATTACTATGGTTCTCTGGCTAGTAGCCATGGTTATTGGAAACATAGTTGGTGGCTATATAGGAGATTTCGTATTCAGAAAGACGCTTAAAGGAAGGGCTCTGTTCGGCGCTGCAGTAGTCTTTATGTCGGCTCTTCTAATATACATAACTCTACTAGCGAAAGACTATACACTTTTCCTGCTCTACGGGACATTAACTGCCTTCGAGATACCGATGGCTGGGCCAAATGTTTCAGCCGCTATCACGGATGTAACCGAGCCTGAGCTGCGGAGCAGTGCCACAGCTTTCCTCAGGTTTTTCGAGAATATCGGTAGTGCTATCTCACCAGCAGTGGTTGGTGTCTTAGCAGAAGAGTTATCACTTAGGTGGTCCATACTAGCTATAAGCGTATCAACATGGATACTATGTGGAGTATTTTTCACAATCCTCGCATCAATCATCCCAAATGATATCCTAAAACTGAGAAGAGCAATGACTGAGAGAGCAGCTAAATTGAAGACTAGTCTCTAG
>JALURH010000090.1 GCA_027017025.1 Thermofilaceae archaeon | reverse complement strand
GTGGTACAAAAATGAAAGCTGAAACACACTTTCAATTCCTTTTAGGATTTTTCGTAACCAGGGTGTAAGCAGGGAACCAGCACCCACATCTTTCAATTCCTTTTAGGATTTTTCTGCAGGTTTATACATGGGGTTTATATAGATAAGGGTTTTGATGGAGTTATTTTCCTCTAGTTTCTTAAATTTTTCCTGTGGTAAGCTTGACCGCAGGGGTATCTTTCCCCGTAATTATGCAGAGGAAACTTTGTCACCTTAATCCTTGTGTGGAATAGGCCGTAACCACGGGTATGTATCGAGAAGAGGTTATTTTCTTTTTATCGGAGTAGTGGGGGTATCTGCCGACTTTTTGGCTAGAATATAGGTACATCGGGTTTATATCAACGGGAATATAAAAATGGTTTGGTGGAGATATGAGAAAAGGTTTGATGGTGGTACTATTAGCTACGTTACTGATAGCTTTTGTAGCTTATACCTATATCCCAGCGGCTAAGCCCAGGCCTAGAGTCGGGGTCTACGAGGTAACCATAGTAGGGGTCACAAACACTACCGTAACGGTAACCAGTGGGAACGTAACGGAGGAACTCATAGCCGAGGGAAGGTGGCTACTAGTAACAGATGATACGGTGGATCTCCTACCATGGTTCGAAGCCATGAACCAGATAGAGAGAGGCGACGCAACGATAGTAGTGGCTAAAACGTCGCTAAGCAACGAGACAAAGTACGTGCTCCTAGGCCTAAAGCAGGGGGATAGGAAACTGGTTAGACTAATTCTCATTAAACACTCCGCAGTTAAGCACCTACATACGCGGACATACATGAGTATTAGGGGCAAAATAGCCCTAAAGGGGGAGAAACTCATCTTACTCGACAGAAACGGAACAAAGGGAATAGTGGTAGTAGGCGGTAAATGGGTAAAAGCTGGGAGCGGAGAAACAACTTGGAGCGAAGTAGCTGACGAATTCAACGTAGGCGACAACCTAAGAATATTCTGCCACAACATCCTAGTACTCAACAACAAGTTTACAGAAACATTTGGAATAAAATTCGTAGTCTGGGGATATAGTGGAGCCATAATAAACCTAGACACCGGGACAACACTAAGCAAAGCATAGAAAAGCACCAGCACCAAAACCCAAAAAAGAACATTTTTTCCTGAAACAATAATCCTCACCCAACTATCGTTACACCCACCTAGCCTAAATACGAGAAACATATTTTTTGTACTCTCGGAAATTAAAATGTAAAATTTCAATAGAAGATTGAAAGGTGGATAGGCTGTGCCTGGCGGTAACTAGCAACGCCATCCGTAAATTTCAATAGAGGATTGAAAGCTTAACATTTATGGCATCTACCGAGAATACTCTATAGATTTCAGTAAGAGGGATAATCTCTAGATTGTTGCTAATTTGTGGAATATTTCTTTAAGAAATCTCCTTCATGTATTATATTTCCCCTCTCCTCTCCCTCCTTCTCCAAGAACTCGATTAACTCGTCGTCTCTCGTCAGGAACAATAAGCCACGTGTAAGAGACGTTGTATAGAGGAGAAGATCTATCAGATCTCTAAAGCCCCTCTTTTTTAGGTTGAGAGCCTTTACGTATCCCTCAACAGTCGGGTAAGCTTGCTTGAACTCTTCCTCAATAATAGATAACCCAGTAGCTACTACATCTCGGTCATACTCTACCCTAGCGATTTTACCCAGCACCTCGAGAATATTAAACGGCGTATAGTAGAACTCAGCCCTCCTTTTCCTCCTCAACTTCTTGAGTACAACCAATGCCTCCTCTATACCTTCAACCTCCACCCCCACTATCGGCAGAATATACGTCGAATCCAAGAGAATCCTAAACCTAGCCGAATAACTCATCCTGCATCTCCTCAGACTCCCCCTCAAACTCCTCAAACGTAGTTCTAGCAAACTTAGGCCCCCTCAGAGCTAAGTCAAAAGGGTCAGGCACAGGCTCAAGAACTATCCTAGAGCCCTCTACCCACATCTTAACGAAATCCCCCTCCTCTATCCCCACAGCCTCCGCTATCGCCTTCGGAATATATAGGGTGAACTTCTTCGAAATCCTTACCTTCACCCCAGACTTCATAGAAACCCAGAATATAGATATAACCCAGATATAAAAACATTCTCAAACATGTATAAGTTTCCTACTCGACAACTCTACATTGTTATAAACTTAAGGTTTATATCGCACCTCGTCTACAACAATTGTCCCTAGACTACTCGGCCCCGGTGCTCCATACTCTTTAGTTTCCTCCTAGCAAGCATCAGGGAAACTACTGTAGCTATACCCACTAGGCTCATACCCGCTGGGTTATCAAGCCTCCCAGCATCCACCTCAGCTATAAAAGCTAGCACCACTAGTGTCCAGAGCGGAGAAGTAGCCAAGTCGAAGACTTTAAGCATAGAGCTCCAGTCATAACGTAGAACCCACCTAAAATAAGCCAGAAACACCACTACTAGGGAGAAAACACAGGCTATTGCTGGTACACCAAGGTTACCGAGGAGATATGGACCTATAATCAGGAATGCTGACCAAGACGAGCCTATAGCCGCTAGCCTTATAGCTCCAGGAGGCTTCTCCAAGCCGAGAGAGTATCTATAGGCAACTTTCCTGGAAATAAATACTAGAGCTATAGCTACGAGTAAAGCAGATAGGAGGTAGATAGCTGGAACCTCATAGCGGAAAAACACGAAGAAAAGCGTTGAAACACCTGCGAAAATTAGGGAAAATAGGGCTAGTCCCCTAGTTTTAAGCCACTGTTTCCCCTTAGCCCAGGGGAAAGCTAGCTCCACCAACACTATAGGTATAGCTATACTAAACACAGAGTGGTAGATCGTAAGCATAGTAGCCCAAACCCAGTTCACCCCCAGCCACCTACCGTACCACGCCAGCATACCTAGATCCGGCCAAGTAGTAGAGAAAAAACTTTTAACCAGCAACCCCTCCTCCACGATACCGTACGCAGCCCCCAGCAGAAGCAGGGAGTAGGGGTTTCTACCCCACCTAACCCAAGCCTCCCGCACCAACAAAGCTCCACAACCATAGAACGCAACCAGCAATGATAGTGTCAAGGGGTTAAAGAACTCTAGTGGAGGGCTTGAACTAGATAATAGCTCAGCTATAGCTGGAGACAGGAAAAGGAGAACTAAGACAGGCTTCAAGTAGCTACCCTCCCCGAAGCTCATACCCTAGAACAAGAACATAGAACATAGCTATAATAGTTACGGGAACAGTCTCACCACAATATTATCGGAGCAATTATTACGTCCTTAAAATACGTAACTATTTTAAGGCTGTGGAGCCTTACAACCACTTTTATGGACAAATAGTGTTAGTTACGCGATAGCTCCCCTATTTTTTCTGCAATTGTTTTCACGAGTTTTTCTACATCTTTTAATACGTCTTCTACATCTTCCCTCGTCGCTAGGTTCTCGTAGAAGTTTTTATGCATAGAGTCCGCCTGCCTAAAAGTGGCCGCAACCCAGCTCCCCAGCTCCTCGGCTACCTCATTTTTGTAAACCCATAGGTCTCTGTGGGTTTCCAGCCTTATGCCCCTCTTCGCGAGAGCATAAGCTTTAATCGCCAATGCACACGCACCCCATATTTTCTCACTTGCTTGCCTGAAATCGTTGTTTCCGAGCTCTACCCTAGCTTGCTCTAATAACTGTAAAGCTTTATCCACGTACTTCGTAGCACTCGCTTTGGGGTCAGAATCCTTCAAAACAAGATCCAATAAATACTCCTCGACACTAACGCCAGCTTCCTCAGCTCTTCTCCTAACCTCATCCACGATAACTTTAGGCAAATCAACCGAAACCAATGAAGACATTACTAGCCATAATATAGAGTCCCACAATATAACGTTAACGAAACAACTAAAAGCTCTACGGGGAATACAGGTTTAGAAGAGTACATACATGTGTGCCCATTACTATACTAAGATTACTTCTTTGGCGTAGTCCCTCAGCTTCTCCCAGTCCTTGTCCCTAGTTACGACCTTTAAGTTCATTTTCTTAGCGGTTACGGCGTTTAGTGCATTCCCCGGGTCAACCTCCCTCTCCAAGACTAAGGTCACTATATCTCCTAAGTCCACTATATCCAGCTTTTGGTCAACTACTTCTACGTCAAGCTCCTCTAGTAAACCTTGGAGTAGCTTCACTAGCCTCTCGTAGCCCTCAGCTCGTTTAGTATCCCCCTTCGTGAACCACATATTTCTGGACTCTATTACCCAGTTAAGGTACTCCAGTATTACTACTGGTGTAACATAGAGCGGCTCCCGGAGCCCTAGCACTGTCCCTAGCTTCTTTGATACAAGGACACTTGTATCTATGAGTACTCCTCCAGCTTCCTCCAAGATCTCCTCCTCGTAGACTTCTCCAGCTCCTCCAGAGTTGGTTCCCCAAGCTCTCTCAGCAGGCTTAGATACTCTTCGAGGAAGCTCCTCCCATATAGCTTCTTAAGCACCTCCTGCAACTCCGCCCTAGATGCTGCGACAACTAGGAAACCCCTCCCCCTAACTAAGTAAACCCTCTTACCCCTAAAGCTCGGAGACAAATATATCCTACCCTTTGAATCAACCTTCCTCACCTCAACCTTCTCCAGAGCCCACCACCACGTAGAAAAAGCCCCACCAATACAAAAATATTTACCCCACCACTATAGTAGCCACATGTTTCAACTCCTACCCACTAGAAAACCACTTTCAATCTTCTATTGAAATTTACAACTATAAAAAAAAATAAAAAAGAGGTTAGAGAACCTAGGAAG
>JALURH010000089.1 GCA_027017025.1 Thermofilaceae archaeon | reverse complement strand
CGGTAGCCTCGATGCCTGGCTACAAACTATCTGAAAACTCCGGACAAATTATCTACCAATAAACCTACTCCACCCAGTAGTATATTCTCCACCCATCCCCTACACTATCCACCTCCTTGATCTTAAGCCTCCTAACCTCGCTTGTTCTCCTAACATGTGTCCCAGTACACGGCATACTATTTACTCCAGGTATTGAAATAATCCTGTATACCTTAGCGTGTGGAATCCTATCTATGTTAGGAGCATTATAGAGATATTTATCGAGTTCCTCTGGGGATACAAAGAATATATTAACTGGTAGATCATTGTCTATTACTTCTTGAACATACTTTTCTACCCTACCTATATCTGGGGGGCTAGGGATCTTGTAGTCTAGGTATGCTTTAGGTGGACCATGTAGTGCGCTGAGTGTTTCAACGAGTTTACCGAAGAACCTTGCTACAGCATAATCTAGTATATGGCCACCAGTATGTAGCTTCATAGTAAGATACCTACGATCCCAGTCTATTTCACAAGATACTTTATCGTTCTCGGCGAACATATCTTCTTTATTATTGAAGACTCCATAGTGTAGAATAACCCCTCCCTTGCTAAGCACTTTTTTCACCCTAAATAGGGTTTCTCCATACTTTATGTATCCAGTATCAGAGGGCTGTCCTCCACCAAGTGGGTGAAAAATCGTTTTATCTAGAACTACATACGCCCTCCTACCTCTATCCTTAACGACACGTAGTACTTTGGCCGTTATTCTCCTCTGATAGGAATCATAATAGTATATCCTCTCCGTAGATGGAAGATCCCTGATCCATTCGTACATCAATACTAGATATAGGGTTTTACAATTATTATTTACCTCGAGGGACTAGTATCTCTTTAAGGTAACAGAGAATAGGTTCTTAGCTTCCTATCTAGAGTATAGATTCTCTACCTTTTTAGCTTGGTGTAGAATACTTTAGGCTCCCCAGAATCCTTTATAGGAACAATACTAGTGCTAGCAAGGATTTTATAAAAAATACATTCCTTCTGGTTAGGATAGAGATAAACAAAATACCTAGATTATATTAGTGTTAGAAGTATCTGCCCTAATCCTAGTCCAAAAACTACTGTTAGAATAGCGGCAACTATTACAGCTTGTCTAAGCGTTGTATGAAACACTACTCCCTCCCTGCCTCCAGCCTCGAAGTAGACTGCTTTAATTATCCTAGCATAATAGGCTACAGATATAGCTGTATTTAGTAGTGCAATAAGAGTTAGCCATGGAGCAGCGAAGGCTACAGAGGCGAAGAGGAAAAGCTTGCCCCAGAATCCTATGAGCGGAGGCATACCCATTAAACTAAGTAGAAGCATTGTGAATGCTACAGCTATTACAGGGTCTCTCCTACCCAGCCCCCGTAGATCCTCAAGTAGGGCTCTTCCACGAGTCTTTCTGACACCAGCTAGGGTCAGGAATGCCCCTACCTTCCCGAGTGAATATGCCATGTATTGCAGTAGTAACCCATAGATAGCCCATTCCCGTACTATACCCTCTATTGGCGCTATAGCTGCTATACCTATTAATAGGTATCCTGCATGCGCTATACTGCTGTATGCTAGTATTCTTTGAGCATTGTTTTGTACTAGAGCCGTAATATTGCCGTAGAACATTGTGAGGATTGAGAATACGGCTACTAGTATTAGCCATGTGTGGGGGCTACCTATAGCTAAGGCTGTAGCCACCCTATAGAGGGTTGCTATAGCCATCGCCTTGGCAGCTGTAGAAACAAAGGATATGAGCACCGGATCTACACCACCATAGGTATCTGGCAACCATGCTTGGAAGGGTACTATACCCATCTTGAATCCTATAGCTGCTATAAGGAAAATAGCTGTCGCCAATAGGGTTGAAGCATATATCTTACTTATTGGTTCAAGCGATAAACTCCCACTAATAACGAATAGTAGAGCTACTCCAAGGAATAGAAGCGTTGATGAAGCGGAACCCATTAAAGCATATTTCGTTGCACCCTCCGCTGAGTAGTCATCTTTTGCTAACGCAACAATGGTGTATGATGCTATGGAAGCAAGTATCCAAGCAGATAATATAACGAGGAGGTTTGCAACGTAGATCAATGCGTAGACTCCGAAGAGCATTAACAGGGATAGACTATAGAATCCTGCTCTCGTCTTCCACTCAGAAACTATCGGGAGAGAACCGTATAGAGCTATGAGCGATGAAAGAGAGAGCACGAAGGCTATTAGTGAGCCTATAGAATCTACGTGAAGGGTATTCGAGAAAACATCCACCCCTCCCCCAGTACTTGTATGGATAGCCAGGAAAAATGATAGAATAGTTAAGGTTAAGGTTAGTATTACCCCTAGGCTCCACGCAGATTTTCTTCTTTCCTCTAGGAAAGGTATTGCTAGGGCACCAGCGAGGGGAATTATAAATAGTAGAGCTATAATTATTTCAACACCTATCATATTGGCCACCCCATGAGTAGCCATAAGAATATGAGAATTATACTAAGGCCTAACCAGAGCATAACTATGTAGTAGTTAAGTATACCATTCTGTATTCTTCTCACACGTCCCGAAATTCCTAAAATTCCATTAACAAGGTATATGTGGAATCCCTCATCTATCCAGTGCTCTAGCTTCGCCCTAGTATCTAGCGCTAGTCTCATAAAAGATGTAGGCAGGAATATGTGGTAGAAGTTATCTACAACTAACCTGTCAATAAACTTGTAGGTAACTACGCTAAGAGTTCTGAAGCCCCTCACCAACACCTTATAGTAGATGGAGTTTATGAACCAGCGATCATATAGGAACTTATGCAGGAAATTTAGGATACTGTTCCTCGAGATATATGTCATGGGTGTTGCAAGCCTATATTGATAAACGTAGTATGAAATGAAGATTCCAGCAAAGACTATAGTTAATGTAGGTGCCGCTAGTTCCGGCTCTATACCTATATGAACTACTCCCTCCTCGATGCCAAGTGTTCCTCTAGCAAACCACTCGAGAATACCCTCTTCTATGAAAGGCCATGCTAATCCAAACAGTAAGCTGAGGATAGCTAGAAGAGTATAGGGTACTAACATGAGTTTCCCGGGTTCGTGGACATGATGTTCGTGATGGGAATCTCCACTAGTTTTGTAGAGGAAAACTCTGAATATCATCCTAAACGTATATGCTGCCGTTAAGCCCGCCGTTACAACGCCCAGTAGTAATGGAATAGATGCTTTTGATTCATAGCCTGCTAATAAAACCATATCTTTGCTCCAGAACCCCATAAAAGGTGGTAAGCCTGCTAGACTTAATGCTGCGAGAGTCATAGCTATGAACGTTACCCTCATATCTTTAGCTAATCCACCCATATCGTCAATAAACCTTGAGTGCACTGCATGGATTATAGCTCCTGCAGCCAAGAAGAGACTTGCCTTGAATATAGCGTGGCTCGCTAAGTGCGAGAACCCGGCTATGACACCTAATAACGACTCACCTGTTAGGGCTCCAGCAGCTGTGCCTAAGAACATATACCCTAGTTGACTTGCAGTGGAGAAAGCCAGGATAAGCTTTAGTTCTCTACTCACTACTGCCATTGTAGCCATCAGGAATGCTGTGAATGCTCCTATGAGAGCTATATAGGCAAAGAAATCCTTTATAATCCCTGCACCTGGGAGATGCAGATACTCTAGAGCATGTTCTGCAACCACGAATATAGGGACGAATCTCAGCAGGAAGTATACTCCAGCTTTTACCATAGTTGCTGCATGTATGAGTGCTGAAACTGAAGTGGGACCAGTCATCGCTGTTACAAGCCATTCGTGGAACGGGAACTGTGCACTCTTAGCTAATGCTCCCAGTATGAAGAGTGCCAGAAATATACCTAGTAAGCCCCTCATGTATAGGAGTGATGACCACTCCTTAGCTCCCTCTAGGATCTCATAGAAACCCGTGGAGCCTAGAATTAGGTGTAGAACCGCTATACCTACTAATAGGCCAACATCCCCTAGCCTCGTGAAAACCAAAGCTCTCAAGCCGGAGTGGCTTGGCTCAAACCACATCTGAATACCTAGAGCTTTTCTCCCGGGATCTCCAACCCACCTCTCCTCTTCGTCTGTGAACCAATGCCCTATAAGAGCATAGCTTGCTAGCCCCGTTCCCTCCCAGCCTATAAACATCGTAATTAGGTTATCCGAGAGTACTAGTAGCATCATGCTACCTACAAAGAAGCTGAAGAAGAACCAGTACCTTGTTTGACCTGGATCCTCCCCCATATATTCTAGGCTATAGACAGCTATGAGGAAGCTGAGCCACGAAACAACCAGCGCCATTAGGGAGGAGAGAGAATCAAAGTATGCTCCTATTGTTACATCAAGACTCTCTACCCACTCGAAGGCCACGTATAAGGGTTTGCCATGTTCATGGACAAGTAGGGCTGCATACGTTGATACTAGTGCAGCAATTAGAATTGATAACACAGCTACATAGCCCTTTACCCTATCCCCCGTTTTATAGAGTAATAGTATAATTGCTGCACCAATATATGGTGTAAGCCAAGCAGCTATCGTGAACTCGTGCAACTGTGCTCACCCTAGGTGTTCTAGATACCCTATCATAGGATTAATTATAGTAAATACGTAGAAAAACACGAGTATACCTATAGCTGCTAGTACAATCATAGGCACTATCAATGAATCCTTCGCTTCGTGTGCATCATCCAGGTGCTTAGGTAGGCTTCCATAGAATATCCTCTTCATAGTGAAGAATGCATAGGCTGTTGATAAGCCTATACCAATTAGAAGCGCTATACTCATGAGCGTAAAAGATAATGCACCCATATTGAAGCTCTTCTCGACAGCTCCTCTTACAATTAAATACTCGCTCCATAGCCCAGCTGTCGGGGGTATACCCGTTATATGCATGAAGCCTACCAGGGCTAATGCAGCTGTATAGGGCATTTTCGTAGCTAACCCACCCATCTTAGGTATCTGTCTAAGGCCATGGAGAGTAGCAATTAGTGTACCAGCAACCAAGAAGAGTATAGCCTTCCCGAAAGCATGGACTAGGTAATGTAGCAATGCACCAGATATGCCGTAGATACTTAGGCTAGCTATTCCGAGAAGCATATACCCCATCTGAGATACACTACTATAGGCTAATAATCTCTTAAAGTCTGTCTGAACTAGCGCCATTAAGCCGCCATAAATCATTGTTAGGAAAGCCCATGCATAAAGGTATGTAGAGACTTGATCTAGGCTCTTGGGGAAAAGTGTATAGACTATTCTGAAAAGCATTAACCCCCCTATACCAATGAGGTTAGGGCTAAGTAAGGCTGAGATAGGTGTTGGAGCCTCTGCGTGTGCATAAGGTAGCCATATGTGTACGCCGAATACAGCCATCTTAACCAGCAGCCCTATAACCATTAAAGCTAGCGTTGCCCATAGGAGGTCTCCAGCTAGCCCTGCATCGCCTATACCGAGTTTCGGCATACCTGTATAGATGTTTATGAAATCAAAACCTATCTTGAAGCCGGCTGACAACGCACCTATAAGGAAGAGAAGTGCACCCACATGGGTCCAGATTAAATAGAGAATAGCTATCCTAACCCTATCCCCATACCCGTAGAAAGCTATTAACAGGAAGCTGGGGATCAACGTTAATTCCAAGAAGAGGTAGAACTCTATGGTATTTGATGTAAGTACGCTTCCAATCATCGATGCAGCGAAGAGGGTGTAGAGGAAGAAGTATGCTCCCCACCCCGGGGCTTCCTCGCCCTCATGCCTTAACTCCTCGTATCTATGCTCCATGTAGGGTATAGAGTAGAAAGCCACCATAGCTGTAACAGCTGCTATAGATATAGCCACGGGGAAGACTATTGGGTCTAGTACGAAGGCAAATGTTCCTAGTCCATCTATAGTCCAGTATGCTGGATCCCTTACAATATTATCTAATCCAGCTGAATAAGCTATGTAGACAAATATTAATAGGGAATACAGTAGTGAGCCTCCATTAAGTACTGCGTGGGATTTAGAACTAATTTTCTCTCCAGCTAACCACGATATCACCGCCGCTAATACAGGTACTATAACAGTTGAAGCCAGCAAAGGTGCTTCTAATGTAACTAACCCCATACCAAACTCACCCCCTTAATCGAGAAGCCTGAAAAACATCAGTTGACTTAAACCTACGAAATAATAAAACAATAATAGGGACAATAACTCCAATCTCGGAGCTAGTTAGTGCAATAACAAATAGGGATAGTATGAAACCATTCATAGGATTTACATAGGAAGCTAAGGCCAGTAGTAACAATAACTCTGCGTTGAACATAAGCTCTAGGGAGATAAGGATCCTAACAGCATTCCTGTGTATAACAGCCCCGTATGCACCTATCGCAAATAGTGCTGCCGAGACAATAAATACCCATAAAGCATCTATCATTTCTCCTCACCCCTAGCAACTATAATTCCTTCAATCATGATTGTAGCTAGAGAAACAAAAACGATTAAGAGTGGGAACCAATATTGCTCAATAATCACCCTAGCCACTTCACCTAGGTTTAAATAAACGCTCCCCAACTCCCCTATACCTGTTGAGCGTATAGCGAGGAGATATACTCCAGCAAGTAACAATGCATTAAGAGCAGCTAACACTTTTATCTCCTTGAACTCCGCTGGCTGCTCTCTCAGCATTAAAACACTGAAGGTAACGAAGGTGACGGCTGCTCCAACATATATTACCACGTGGAAAGCCGCTACATAGCCATAACCTAACATAGCGATAAGCCCAGCTATACCTAAGCCAACCATACCTAATGCAGCTGCAGCATATATGGAGTCCTTAGCTTTAATTGCGATTAATGCTGACACCAAGATATATAATGAGATAGCTGTAAACGCTCCTACCTCTAATACTTCATTCAGGAACATGGGTTAATCCCCTCTTCTCATCAAATACAGCTTTTACTCTCCTTGCTCCCTCCTCTAGGGCTGGAGAAACCCATTCACGGCCGAACTCTTCTGGAGGGAAGATCATTTCCTCCAAACTCTCCCACGCAATATCATGTACTGGGGTATGTTCGAGGGCGTCGGCAGGGCATATACTTACGCAGAAGCCACAGAATATGCATCTCTGGTAGTTTATACCTGGATACATCTTCTTCTCCCCAGCCTTCCTGTACATTTTTATGGCATCTGCTGGACATATACGTGCGCAGAGAGAACAACTTATACATTTATCCTTATAGTAGCGTATCATACCCCTATAGTTGTCTCTAAGCGTAATAGAGTATTCGGGGTATCTTACAGTCATCCTACTTGAGGCGAATAAATACTTTAAGCCAGTCGATATAGCGTCAATATGTCTCTTAACAGAGGATAATATACTCATATAACCACCCCAGCCGCTAATAACCCAAGCGAGAGAAATACTGAAGCTAGAGATAGGGGGAGAAGAGATTTCCAACCAATACTTATTGCTTGGTCCAACCTATACCTCCCATATACCGATCTAAGGAAAACTATGAAAACCATCAGTAAATAAGCCTTAATAAATAATGATACTCCACCTAAAGCAGGATAGATCTCCCCAAGCAAGCCGATATACGGGTACCATCCGCTGAGGAAGAGTTCTACGAAAACCAGGCATAGGATATATAGCTGTACATAGCCAGCGCCCATAACTAGTCCATAGAGAATACCCGTGTACTCGGTAAATGGTCCTGCAACGATTTCCTGTTCTCCTTCAACTATATCGAAGGGCAGCCTAGAGGTCGCCATAACCATCGCTACAAAAAATGTTATAGCTGCAAGTGGGTTCAAGATTACTCCAGGTAATGATTTCTGCATAGAAACTATATCCTCTAGGTTAAGTGTACCATAGAAAATAGCCATTGCTAGGGCTGAGATAAATAAGCTAAGCTCATAGGCTATAACCATGAAAGCCTCCCTTATACCACCTATTATCGTAAACTTGTTGTTAGCAGCCCACGCCATAACGATTATAACTATTGGTGTAAGCGCACTTATTGCTAGTACAAGCGGTAAACTATATTCAACGCTGATTGCCACGAAGCTAGGTGCAGCTGGCACAAATACTATGGGTAGTAGGGGGAGGACGAGCGAAGCGGCTGGCGCTATCAGGAAAGCTATGCTATCTGCATCTCTAGGCACTATTATTTCCTGGAAGAAGAACCTTGTAGCATCTGCAAGCATCTGTAGTGCTCCACCAATAGGTTTCGATACATATAGGGGACCATACCTTAATTGGACTTTAGCAGCTATTTTCCTCTCTACCCATATTATCGATAAGAGGATTACTAGGACAGTCACTAACCCTGGGTATATTATTGGCGCAAATATCGGTGGAGATAATATTAACCTAATTATATATTCTATTATTTCCAACACCATCATCTATCAGCCTCTGGGGGGAAGTAATCTACACTACCGTATATAGCTGGGAAATCCATAAACCTATGGCCAACAGGTAAATACCTTAGGAGCAGAAGGTTCCTAAATGAAGGAGTAACTATTCTAACCCTATATGGTTTAGGAGAACCGTCACTAATAATATGGTAGAAGACTTCGCCATGACCCATTTCAACCCGTGCTGTAGCCTCCCCCGGGGGAGGCCTAAGGCTTGCAAAAAGCCCGGGGAACTTAACTCTACCAGTCTCCTCCATAGTCTTCCTGAGCTTAGGCGGTATAAGCCTTAGATACTTCTCTGCCAAGATCGGTCCATCAGGTATTTTCTCCAAAACCTGGCGTATTATATCCATGCTTATTTTTATCTCGTCTATACGTAAGAGAAGCCTAGATAAAGCATCTCCCTCCTCCCTCACCGGCACCTCAAAGTCTATTTCTCTATACGCACCATAATCTTCTACTAGCCTAGCATCATACCTTACTCCACTAGCCCTCAGGTTTGGTCCAACTATGCCAAGCCTCTTAGCATCCTCCTTCTTTAGTATTCCAATATCCTTGTACCTAGCTACCGTAACAGGGTTGTTGAAGAAGATTTTCATATAGTCTTTAAGTCTTCTCTCCATATACCTTATAGCCTTTAAGGCCCTATCTTTGAAGTCCTGGGGAAGATCGCTCCTCACCCCTCCAGGTATACTGTACGTGTGGGTTAATCTAGCACCAGTTAGCTCCTCAGCCAATTGTAGCCAAATCTCCCTGTCCCCGAAGCCCCACATGAACATAGTAGAGTGGTTAATGAATATGCCTGCTAAACCAAGTCCATATAGGTGGCTAGCTATCCTATTAATCTCTGAGAGAAGTGTTCTTAGGTACCTAGCTCTGGGTGGAACCTCTATTCCCAGGAGTTTTTCGAGTGCACGTACGTAGCCCAATGTGATATTATTCGAGTCTATAATTGTTGCTCTCTCAAATAGAGGAATAGATTTAATATACTCTTTTGTTTCAGCGAGTTTTTCCATCGTTCTATGGACATAGCCTATATCGGGTTCAACGTTTACAATTATATCGCCGTCCAGCCTCACAATAAACCTCATATGACCCGAGGCTGGGTGCTGGGGACCAATAAATACCTCGTAAACTTTTTCTCCATCCCAGGCCCGCTCCAATTCCTTATACCTAAATGTTAAACTACTTTGTTCCAACTATAATCCCCTCTACCTTAACTTTGTAATCCTTTCTTAGAGGAGGAATATCATCCCACCAAGGAGGGAGTAAAAGCCTCTTTAATTCAGGATGTCCCTCGAAAACTACACCCAACATATCCCAGGTTTCCCTCTCAAGGTATAATGCATTCGGCCATACATTAATCAAGGATTGTAGCTTAGGATCATCTCTCGCTACACGTGTTTTAAGTTCAACTATAGTGTTCCTAAGCTCCTCCTCATAGCTCTCAGCGTGATAAATTACCTCAATCGCATTCTCCTTGGGTAAATCTACCCCCTCGACACTAGCTAAATGATCAAAACCTAGCTCAACTATCCTTTGCGCTGCCTCCATAATCCTATCCCTATTAACTGCAATGACAATTAGATCTGGCCTAGGATACTCTATACTCGTAGCTATATCCTTAAGTTTCTCCTCAATCTTCTCCCTTAGGTTCATGACCATCACCCCAGATATACTTGCTGTTCCTAACCTTTCTCTGCAACATGATTATAGACCTAGCTACAGCCTCAGGTCTAGGAGGACATCCAGGTATAAAGACATCAACTGGGAATAATTCATGTGGCCGCACTATGTTATAGCTGTTATGGAATATACCTCCATCTAGAGCACATACACCCATAAGTATAACGAATTTCGGTTCAGGCATCTGCTGGTAAACTATTTTCGCAGCTTCAGCCATCTTCCTAGTCAATGTGCCCTCAATCAGCAGTAGGTTTGTCTGCCTAGGAGAGAGGAAAGGTAGGAAGCCAAAACGTTCAGCATCAAAGCGTGGACAAGACGCTGCAGCAAATTCGGCTCCACAGCAAGATGTAGTAAAATGTACAGGCCATAAGGAGAAAGAAATAGCCCAATCCCTTAAATTCCTTATAGGTGGTTTTTCTAGAAACCATCGAGAAGCTTTCCTAGCACTTTCCTCAAGATTCCCAACAAGAACTATACCCATTAACGGACAAACCATTTCCCCCACCAACTACCTTAACTTCCATTTCTCGATCTTTCCAGCTTGTTTTAGACCATAGATAAGAGGAGGTATAGCAATGAGCAGAACAGCTACTAGCATGAGGAAACTACTAAGGGGGTTAATACGTACATAGTATGGGATAAGATAGAGTAGCATGAGTATAGGCTCAAAGGCTAGGAAAAGTATTAGGTAACCATAATACTGTATAGGTAACCAGCTTCTAGCCTTACCCGAAGGAAGATTCCCTGCTTCATACCTAACTCTTTTAAGTGGAGGCTCCCTCCCCCTCATAACTAGTAGTACAAATAAGGTTACAGCTAGAAGGGCGCCGAAGCCGATTATAAGTGTAGCTCCAATAGCTATAATAGCGTTATACGCCATCGAAGTCGCCCACAAAAATTTTACATAGTTAAAGCGTAAATATCTTTCTCTAACCGGATCTGTATATATTCTTCCATGAACTCTATTCATCCAATATAATAATAATATAATATTAGTGAAATAAAAAAAGCAAGAGTTGCATTAGCCGTAATACTTAGTTTGACTCTACCCGGAGAAATATAGGGTTTGTTAATGCCTTAATTATGTTTTCTTCGCTATAAAGTTCATCTACAGCCGAGCTTTTTTCTAGAAGCTCAGCTCTAAGATAAACATCGTCTATACTTACCTGCAAGTCTCTCGTTAACGTACAGTCTTTCTCCTCTACCTCCTCCTTCAGTATTACACCCCTCCGGGAGATAAGTCTTAATATAAGGCCTTTTCCTCCCTTAATATTTAGTATAGCCTTCGAGGTTTTAGAGACATGCGCTTTCTCACCTATATTACATGTTTTCTTCCTGGTTACAAGTTTCAAATCGAGGAAAGGTCCACGTATACTCTCTGTGATAATAACTCTACCTTTCCTGATAGATTCAAGTATAGAGGAAACATTTACTTCATCTACATATACCCACGTTGTAGGTAATGCAAGTCTTTCCAGCTCACCTCTTCCCTCTTTAAAGAAGTGAATATCACTGCCTCCTACAGCAACAATCCTCCTCCCTTTTTGGAGGAAGCTGTCCCATAATTTAAGGGAAAAATGGTTATTTAATTCCCATATCTTCTGCCACACCTCTATAAACCCAATCTTATCTAGGTGGCCTAGCTCCCATGGCGGACCCGATGGTTTCGGATGGTTTACTATAGGGAGATATCCCTTACTATTTACATATTTTGTTAATTTAAGAATATCTTCTTTCCCCCCTATTCTGAAGTCTACCCACTCTTTTATTCCCAGAACATTTAAATGCCCTCTATATGTTGTTACCTCCTCCCCGGGGATAACTAATATATTATTGGAGTATAGCTCTGGTAGATGGCTTATAGTATTGTGATCTGTAATTGCAATAAAATCGAGACCCGCTTTTTTGGAGAAATTTATTACTTCATCAATTGTTGAGTCGCCATCACTATGAACTGAATGTATATGTAGGTCTCCTTTAATCCATTTCTTCCCAGCTTTAATAGTTGGTGGAGGAATCTTCTTCTTAGCTATGTAGTTACATCTTCCCCGTGAATAACATAGCTTGACTGTATAGAAGCAGCCTTTCTCCGGAATCTTATATAAACCAAGGATTATATGCCACTCTCCCTCCGGTATTTCACCGGGGATATAACCAGGTGTAGCATACTCTCTACATATCGTAAAAGCTTTCCTATTGGACCCGCTCCAACCCCTAAATTTATCTACAGCATTAAGAAAAGATATGTTACCGGGTGAAAAAATACCTATATCTATTACACATTCTCCCTCCCCTAACGGCCTATAATCATACTCCACATCTATTCTGGTTACTCCTTCAGGGATGTAAAAACCAATATACATGTAGTCTCCTTTCTTCTTATCTTTTCGCGACAATACGCCCTTTACTACACTACAGTGAGATTCAAAACATTTGCTCAAATTCTTCACCCAAGAATCCCGCAGAGCTTGGGGGAAGTACTAAAATAGAGTTAAGATAATTTATACCTAAGATAGTAAAATAACTGTGGTTGATCCCATCATGTTGTCCTCTCAACTTATCTGTCTCCCCTGCAGAATAATAGTGCATTATTCTATCGATATAAAAAAATCAATATACCCAATATATTTTTATCTATTTCATTTATATTCATCCCTACTCCCTATAAAATGTGGCTAGTATTTAGGTGTAGAAAAAATGGAGGAAATTAGGAAAGCACTACTTGAACTAGGTTTTTCGGAGAAGGAGACAAGTGTCTACATAGAATTAGCTAGGCTAGGCCAAGCCACCCCCCAGCAGATTCACGAAAGAATCGACTATTCAATAGCATTTATCTACAATACTTTAACAAAACTTTTAGAGGAAGGTTTAATAATCCAGGTTGGAGATAGACCTAAAACCTACGCTGTATTAGATCCCAGCATAATTCTATCTAAGCGATTATATGAAAAGGCATTAAACCTTAAGAAACTGAGCAGTAGTATACCTTCTCTTAAAGAAATCTTGGTTAAAGAAGAGAGATTAAGGGAAGCCCCCCTGGTAGGGATTTATAGAGGCCGTAATATTATTTCAAGCATAAAGGAGGTAGCTGGTATTGCTGAAGACCAGCTTCTTCTAGCTATAAGCTCCAATTATTTGCCAAGGATCATAGATACCATCGCATACCAGGCTAGAAAAGGAGTTTTAGTAGACATAGTAGTGTATACCGATAAACTAGGTGAGCCAACAATCCTAAGAAACTTAAGGCGTATAAAGGAGTTACTAGAAGTTAGGAAGAGGGGGGCTCCCAGCGTTAATATGGCGATAGCTGATAGGGAAATATTAACTGTTTTCAACCCTAGATACGACTATGCGTTGAGAATCGATGACCCACTGTTAGTTGATACACTCTCAATGACATTTTACCACATACTCTGGTTGCCTTCAGAGAGGATTTTTGCATCCTCTCTCCCATCAGGTAGAACCCTTAGAATTAAGTATCTTATGAGGGCTATCGAAGTTATACCGCTTGCTGAAAGTCAGGGTAGAAAAGTATCATTATTTATAGTAGGATTCGATAATAAGAAAAAAGAAAGAGTTCAGTTCAAGTGCAAACCCCTGAGAGTATATGCAGATAGGTACCGTGTGGTTTA
>JALURH010000088.1 GCA_027017025.1 Thermofilaceae archaeon | reverse complement strand
ATATTTACATTTGCCGAGGACTTTATCTCTTTCCTCTTTTCTATAATATATTGGTATAATTATAACTTGTAGAGGAGCTACATCAAATGGTAGGATTAAACCTTTATTATCACCATGTACAGCTATTAAGGCGGCAACTATTCTCCATATACCGGGTCCATAACACGTTTGCCAAACATATCTTTTCTTGCCACGTTCATCTACAAATAATATATTAAATGCCTTAGCAAAACGTTGCCCTAAGTCATGGGTAGAGGATATCTGTAATACACGTCCATCAGGCATTAGAGTATCAGCTGCATATGTATCCTCGGCTCCAGCGAACTTATCCCAAGGAGGTCTTCTAAGAAATAGGAACGGTATACCAAGTTTTTCCCAAATAACTTTACGTGAATTCTCCATGTCCTCTTTGATCTGCTTCAAAGCTTCTTCATGTGTTGGAAACGCGTCATGAGCCTCTATCCACAGAAACTCTCTTCCTCTAATAAATGGCCTGGTATGTTTCTCATACCTATAAACACTTACGCTTTGATAGAGCTTTAACGGTAGATCTCTCCAGCTCTGTATCCATAGCGAGTACATAGAGTAAAAAGCTGTTTCAGAGGTTGGGCGTAACGCTAATCTCCTATCAAGTTTTTCGTCACCCGCCTCCGTTATCCAAAATACTTCAGGCTTAAATCCCTCTACATGCTCTTTTTCTTTCTCGAAGTTCTCCTCCGGTATTACTAGAGGGAATAGGACAGGTTCGTGACCAGTTTTCTCCAGCTCTTCCTCAAAGAACCTATAGATGTTTTTTATGATATGCATTGCCCAGGGCCTATGGACAATGAATCCCTGAACGTTGTATCTAATGTCAACTAGGTCAGCTTTTTGTAGCACTTGTGTAAACCACTCGGAAAAATTTTCTTCTTTACTAGCAGTAATGCCTAGCTCAGACACTATGTCACCCCTACTTACCTGCTCAAGAAAATAGATAGAAGTTAAATAATTACTTTTAGTTTCATTTAGAAAATAGAGTAAAGTCCAATGAGAGCTAAGGGTATAAGTAAATTGTCTATGTCAGGTGGGCTGAGAGCTTCAACTATGGTCGCTACGATGCCTAAGACCGCCATTATATAGAGCTCATTTAATCCCGGTAAAGAATAGAAGACAAGGAGATAGAGAATTATAGAGCCAAATAAACCAGCCAGGAACACTGTTAATGACCCCTCTATTGATTTTTCTCTTCCTATAAGCTTATACCTGTGTTTCCCGTATTTCTTCCCAACATAGGGAGCTAATCCATCCCCCCAGCCAAGATAACCCATGGTAACGACTCCTATGAAATTCATATAGAAGAACACGCCTATGAACTCCATTGAGAGAGTAAAGAATAAAGGACCCTTTAGTAATTCCTTAGGATCACCAGTTCTAGTCATAGTTTTAACAGCAACATCATCTGGGTTACCTTTCAGACCTTTCTGTAGGAATAGGATCGACCAAAGGACAGCTACACTTATATTAAATACATAGGACCATCCATCACTAGGATCAAGTAGAGGCCAAACCCAAATCCAGCTTCCAGCAGCTATATGTATAATCTTCCTCGAAAGATCCTGTGGAAAACCTTTTTCTACAAGCTTGTTCATTAAACCTATAATAGTGAATATATAGATTAAGGGAAGCAGTGTACCTATTAGAGCATTCCACAAGAAAATGGGCTTTATTAGTGCCTCCATTTTGTTCACCCAGCTATACGTGTAAAAATTTCAGTTTCTCCCTTTATTACCTTTAGAAGCATGTTTTCTCTTAATGCATTAAATATCCAGACTTCTCCTCCATTTTCAAAAAACGAGGGATGTAGTAGTGCTTCCCTGAGTTTTCCACGCATTCCTCCGCTAACGTCTATATTGGCCCCCTTACCCACTTTTTCGAGTATCTCTCTAGCATCCCTAAGGGATAAGCGTTTTATGAGTCTTGCACCAGGCAGTACGGGATCCCTGTCATATATTCCATTAACATCTACGCCGAAGATAATTGTTTTAGCATTAAATACCTTAGCTAGCTCAAAAGCTATTTGATCGCCCGAGCATATAGTCAAGCCGAGATCATTGTTAGTATCCGCTACCATATCTCCAGAAAAAATAGGCACAAAACCTAGATCAAAGAAACGTTGTACAGGTCTATAATAGAACTCTTTTATTCTTCCGTTTTCTTGGTAAATAGTTGATGAGGGGAGAAATAATACAGCTGGAATCCCGTTTTCCTCTAGAACTCTTAATACTCTGGATCTAATAATCTCATTAACCCTATTCTGGGTTTCTGTAAGGCGGATCAGTTTTTCTTTACCCTTTATACCTTTATGTAGCTCGTATTTTGCTACAAGTAGATGTCCTATAGAGCCAACGCCATGTACTAGTATAAACCTATATCCCTCGTCTATAAGCTCCTTAATATTTCTGGCTATGCCTCTAAGCACCCCCACACGTACCTCTAGTGAACTACGTTTTTTATCGGTAAGAACAGACCCCCCAATCTTGAAGACAAGAATTTTATTTAACACAAATATTTTAGTTCCCCCCAAGGTATATACCTTTATGTGATTGTCCTAGTTCATGGAGGGGCTGGAAGATATCGACCAGAGATAGAGGAGAGAAGAGAAGTTATTTTAAGAGAACTATCCTCAGCTGCTGTAGTTGGTGTTGAGACACTGAGAACGGGGAATGCCTTGGATGCTGTTGTAGAAGCAATAACATACATGGAGTCTTGTGGAGAATTCAATGCTGGAAAGGGGGCTGTCCTCAATATTAGGGGGGAACTGGAATTAGACGCTGGGTTGATGTGGGGCCCCCGAATGGAGATAGGCGCTGTAGGTGGATTAAAGGGATACTGGAATGCTATAAAATTAGCTAGGTTTATCCTCGAAGAGACTGATCACATCTTAGTTACTGGAGAGGGAGCAAATATAATAGCTGAGAAAATAGGTCTAGAAAAAGCCTCCCCATCCAAGAGAAGAATCCAGTTCTTTCCCAAAATTAGGGAACGAACCCTCAAAGGAAAATACTGGTGGAGGAAAAACCTGGAGATTTACAACCTCTTAGGTTATAGTACAGTTGGCGCCGTAGCTCTAGATAAAGAGGGTAATTTAGCTGCAGGAGCCAGCACAGGCGGAATATGGCTAAAACTTCCGGGAAGATTGGGAGATACACCAATACCTGGGGCAGGCTTCTACGCTGATAATGTCTGTGCAGCATCAGCTACGGGGCTAGGAGAAGCAATAATGCGTGCACTACTTACTTTTAGAGCATGCCGAAATATTGCTTTAGGGCTCAACATAAAGGAGGCTGCACGAGAAGCTATAAAAGTTTTAACATTAATCTCTGGACCAAACACAGGCGGGATAATATTATTAGACTCTAGAGGGAATTACAGCTTTGCTGCCAATACGGAAATCCTGCTAAGGGCAATAGCTAAAGAAGGGGAGAAACCTAAAGCAGCAATAAAAACATCAGAGAAACTAGTAGCAATTAAATAGCTTCATAACTATGCTTTCTAAGGAACAAAAAATATGAGAATGGTCCCCCGGCCGGGATTTGAACCCGGGACCTGCCGCTGGAGGGTATTTACCTGTCTCCAGCCGGCTGCCACAGCCTCATCTCAAGCTTGTGCCTCCTCGGCTGTGGGCCCTCTATGGGCTACAGCCGGCCGCTCTTCCGCTGAGCTACCGGGGGCTATGTTAATTTGTTAGTGGTGGTTATTTAGTTTTTCTGAGGGGAATTATTTGTGTGCATCGTCAATATTAGAGAAGCTAAACTTAGGGATATAGGGGATATATTGGATATTGAAAAGAGATCGTTTGGTTTAGAAGCTTTTTCGGCAAAGTTCTTCTTTTTTCTTCTCAGGAAATGTGGTAATCTTTTCTTTGTGGCTGAAGCCTGTAATAGAGTATTAGGTTATGTTGTGGGTTGTATTGAAGGAGAGTATGGACATATTTATAGTATAGCTGTGGACCCAGCTTTTCGCAGAAGGGGTTTAGGTTCGAAGCTTCTAGAGAAAATTCTGGAGGAATACAGACAGATGGGTGTGAAAAAAGTTATTTTAGAGGTTAGAGAAAGCAATGTTACAGCTAGACGTTTCTATGAGAAACATGGTTTTAGGTTCGGTGGGAGGAGAAAGGGGTATTATTCCAATGGCGAGGATGCTATTATTATGGAAAGAATCATATGAGAGTCTAGATTAACTAGAATGTGTCTCTGATGAGAAGTTATGAATAAACCTCCTATGGTATAATACCTAAACTCTTTAACTGCATTGTAACCTAATACTCCCTAGCCTTTTGGATATTATTTATAAGCTGTACCAATCATTTTGACAAATATAGTTTTACCTAGTTTTACTGGGTTTAAGTAGCGAAAAGTGAGTTCCTTTAATTGTAAGAACTATTGCAGTTACTTTACTATTCTCTAAGAAATATGTTCTAGCTAAGTTATATCCTCTAACCGCTTTATTTAAGCTCTTTATATCTCTGGACTTCACTATTACAGAAGTAATAGAAGTACTGCAAAATTGTATTCTATTATTTAACTTTCTATTTTTTATTAATTCTATTTTCCTATAATGTCACAGTATCGTATTCTCGGGGTATTATAGTTTCTGGGAATATCTCCTTAGCAGCCTTGAGATATATTTCTCTAATATTTTCTCCAAGCTTGAAATACGGTAGGTGTATAAGAGCTAGTGTTTTTACTTTAGCTTTTCTAGCTACCTTAGCGGCAATAACGGGAGTAGAATGTCCATCTAATCTAGCTTTTTTCTCCATTCCGGGAGGATATGTTGCCTCATGGATAAGCAGATCACACTCTTTAGCTAGTTTAACTATTTCCTCGCTATAAGCAGTATCCCCGGTATAACAGAGACTTTTTCCCTCTATTTCAACTCGGTAAGCTAATGCAGGAATACTATGGCTCGCTTTAGCAGTAAATACTGAACCCACTCTTTTACCTGGTTCTACCTCAATTATATTAAATCTTTCAAATATTTTCTCAGGATTACCTGAGAGAAGAGATAAGATTCCTCCTAACTTCTCTCTAGTTCCTCTAGGTCCTATAAGATTTATCTTATCCTTCACTCCCTTTAGCCAATAATACCATGCTAGGCCGATGAATCCAGTAATATGATCGCCGTGAAAATGCGTCAATAGTATATATTCTATATAGTCTATTAATTCCCGGTCCGCCAAGAAACGAGCTACTCCTTCTCCACAATCGAGTAAAATTGTATCGTTTACAAGGATAGATGGAAGATTATGTCCAGGGGCGATGGCCGATCCGGCTGTACCTATAAAGACCACCTTCATCGTATCGACACCTATCTAGAGCCTTTGGCTTATACGAATACATATCTGTATAGGCCTAGGATGGTATCATAGTAACTCCATGGCCTTTTTTAAAGTATTTAATGTAACCATAGCAGCTGTTTCTAGATCTGGTTTAACTATTATCTCAGCTGAAAGATAACCCTTATATCCTGTGTCCTTTAAAGCAGCCAATATACTTGTAAAATCTAAATGCCCCATGCCTGGTGCAAGTCTATTACTATCAGCTACGTGGAAATGCCCTATCCTATCCGAAGCTTGTCTTATAGAGTCCTCTATTACGGGCTCCTCAATATTCATGTGGAAAGTATCTAATAGGAGAAAAAGGTTGTCCTCGTTTACGTCCTCCAGCACCTTTAGTCCTTCGGCAACTGTATTTACAAGTTGCGTCTCATATCTATTAAGCGGCTCGAAGAAAATGTCTACTCCATGTTCTCTCGCTCCTCTACACACTTCCTTTAGCCCATTAATCATGTGCTCATAGGCTTCAACTCTATTTTGTCCTTTCTCTAATTTCCCCCTCATTAAGCCGACTATTACGCCTGCTTCAACCTTCTCTCCAAATTCAGCAATCTCAATAAGTCTCTTAACAGCACCTTTCCTCTTAACTGGATCAGGGCTAGATAGGCTTAACCCATAATGTAAATAATTAAGACCAGTACTAAGAGCAGAGACTTCTAATCCATAATTTGTCAATATCCTTTCGATACCTCTATACATTTCAGGCTCTAATACTGAGAGTTCAACACCATCATATCCCATACTAGAGAGAACCTTAAGAGCATTTTCTAAAGGTTGTTTAGCTACAGCCTCAAACACAGCTTTTGGTGGGGCTACAACCATGGATACCTTAAATTTGAGCAAGTTTCCCACCTGGAGATACAATGTCTATATAGAAGTATATAAGCTATGTAATTTTCGTTTAACTACTTATAGGAAAGTAATATTTTTATTTAACCAAGAACTCTTATATATCTCCCATGTGTGTTTTTTGCTGGTGAGAAAGTGGCAACAATGAGAGTAGCCATTGTCGATGCTGAATTCGCACCTAGATCAGGCTATGAAATAACCGAAGCCGAGAAGAAAACTAGAAAGGTTCGTGAAGGAAATAGAGTTTGGAGAAACCCTAAATTAATTTACAGAACTGATTACCCTAAGCCTAAGCCAGGCCCAGATGAGGTTTTAATTAAAGTAAAAGCATGCGGTATTTGCGGCAGCGACGTGCATTTCCTCGAGACAGATGAAGAAGGATATATAATTTATCCAGGTTTAACTAGATTCCCAGTAGTTATAGGACATGAGTTTAGTGGTGTGGTAGAAGAGGTTGGCTCAAACGTCCAATGGGTAAAACCGGGAGACATGGTTACTAGTGAAGAGATGTTATGGTGTGGAGAATGTAATGCCTGTAGATCAGCTTATGTTAACCACTGTTACCTACTGAATGATCCAGCTAATATGACATATGGAGAGCTAGGGTTCACTCATGATGGTGCTATGGCAGAATACGTTGTTGTTAAAGAGAGGTATATATGGAAGATAAATAGTTTACTCAATAGATATAGTAGTGAGGAAAAAGCCTTTGAGGCCGGCAGTCTTGTCGAACCAACATCTGTAGCATACCACGCGATGTTTGTCCGAGCTGGAGGCTTTAAACCAGGATCTTATGTTGTCATATGGGGCGCTGGACCTATAGGATTAGCTGCAATATCCTTAGCCAAAGCTGCTGGTGCAGGGAAGATAATATCCTTCGAAATAAGTCCTGTAAGAAAAGAGCTTGCATTAAAAGTTGGAGCGGACTACGTATTCGATCCTGTAGAACTTTCTAAACAAGGTATAGAGCCATGGGAGAAAATAATGGACGTTACAGGTGGGGAAGGAGCTGATATGCATGTCGAGGCTGCTGGAGCACCCAGTGCGACTCTTCCACAAATGCAGAAGAGCCTAGCCATTGGGGCTAAAATCGCATGGATAGGTAGGGCCCCAAAGGCCGTACCAATCTATCTAGAAATATTTCAAGTAAGAAGATCACAACTATTCGGTAGTCAAGGTCATTCTGGATGGAGAACATTTGGTAACGTTATTAGGCTTATGGCAGCTGGACGTATCGATATGACGAAGATTATTACTTCCCGCTTTAAACTAGATGAAGTGGAGAAAGCCTTCGAGCGTGCACATAAAAGAATTGATGGAAAAATCACAATAAAGCCTTAATATTTCCTAAATTATTGATTATATGAGGTGAAATAGAAATGTCGAAATATGAAGCAAGATTTTCGAAACCAGTATATAATAAGTTTGGAGAGAAAATCTGGCTTGATCAAATGACTATGGCCGAGATACAGGAGAGAGTAAAGAAGAATGATATAGTTTTCGTACCATGTGGTTCTGTGGAGAGCCATGGATTAGCTCAAGCTGTAGGAGAGGATACACTCATTGGAACATATATAGCTGAGCGCGTCGCATATGAAACTGGTGTAACGGTAGCTCCTCCAGTTTACTATGGGAGTCATCCGAGTCATCACTACGGGATGGTGGGGACAATACCTATAAAGAAGGAGGCATACATAGACTATGTAGTAAGTGTAGTTAAATGGCTTAGCCATGCTGGCTTTAAAAAAGTAATTCTATTCAATAGTCATGGCCAGGAATATGTTTTACCAATAGCTAAAGACAAGGCAATAATAGAAGAAGGTGTTCATGCATTAATAATGGTAACTAGTTGGTGGGCCTGGGTAAGAGATATCCTACATGTAGGAACAGAGCTAAAACCAGGAGTAAAACTTGAAACACCATTCATTCATGCTGATGAACTCGAGGCTAGTGTATTATGGTATGTTGCACCTAAGCTAGTAGATACTGAAAAACTAAAGGAGTCAGATGCTGATAAAATGGTTGGAGTTATACCAGACAAATGGGTAGATAAAGCTGGAAACGTCTATGGAAGACCATTCAGCTGGTTTGACGTTAGCCATTACATGGAGATTCATCACTACCCGAAGGGAAGTGTAGGATTCCCGAGTAAGGCTAGCCCAGAAAAAGGAGAAGTAATAGTAGAGGAAGCGATAAAGAGGATAACGGAATTTATTGAATGGTTAAAGAAGACATATCCACCAGGTACTGTACCCAAGGTTTGGCCAGAACCTGGGGACTTCAAATATTAGAGAAAAATTCCCAAAAAATATTTTATTTTTAGCTCATATCTCAAAATATTTCGCCTAGAAACATTTATTATAGATAAAGATTCTTTCTTAAAGGAGGGGTAAGCCATGCCCAAACCCAAGGTTTATGTAACAAGGATAATACCTGAGCCAGGGTTATCAATATTAAAGGAATATTGTGACATTGAAGTACACCAATCGAAGGAATGGCCTCCATCACGTGAGGAACTCATAGAGAAGATTAAGGATAAGGACGGAATTTTGTGCCTCCTGACGGATAAGATCGACGCTGAGGTTATGGATGCAGCCCCCAACCTGAAAGTTGTAAGTACATATAGTGTAGGTTTTGATCATATTGATATTGAAGCTGCAACGAAGAGGGGAATATACGTTACACATACTCCCGGTGTTCTGACGGATGCAGTTGCTGAATTCACTGTTGGCCTAATCTTAGCTATTACCAGGAGGATATTGGAGGCTGATCACATAATTAGAAATGGAGAATGGAATAAACCTTGGAACCCATACTTCCTCACAGGTCCAGAACTGAAAGGTAAAACAATAGGTATAGTAGGTCTTGGAAGAATAGGAAGAGCAACCGTGGCTAAGCTTAAAGGCTTTGAAGTGAACTTTGTCTACTATGATGTGTACAGGAATGAAGCAGCTGAGAAACAGCTAGGAGTAAAGTATGTAGACTTGGAGACTCTTCTGAAGGAATCAGATATAGTTAGTCTCCATGTACCTTTAACGAAGGATACATATCATCTCATAGGTGAGAAGGAATTAAAAATGATGAAACCAACAGCATACTTAATCAATACTGCTAGAGGGCCGGTAATAGATACTGAAGCCCTTATTAAAGCACTTAAAGAAGGGTGGATTGCTGGAGCAGCTCTTGATGTATTTGAACAAGAACCCTTACCAACTGGTCACGAGCTAACAAAATTAGATAACGTTATACTAACTCCACATATTGCTAGTGCGACGATAGAAGCCAGACAAAGGATGGCCGAGCTCTCGGCAACTAATCTAGTATCTGTTCTCAAGGGTGAAATGCCACCAGCTCTTGTAAATAAAGAGGTTCTAAATGTAAGGCCCTTAGATAAGGTTAAGATGATTTAAATTTAACCATTTCTTTTTATTCTTTAATAATGTCTAAGGAGTGGAGAATAGTTAGAACTATCGTTAGAAAAGCCGATATTATAATCGAAGTAGTTGATTCTAGAGATCCTTGGGGAACTAGAAGCCACAGGCTTGAAAAAATCGTTAATAAAATGGGTAAAAAGTTACTTATCGTGATAAATAAGGCAGACCTAGTTCCACGCTATGTTCTAGAGAGGTGGGTAGAAATATTGCGTAGGGAGTATCCTTCGATTTACATTAGTGCTAGTAAGAGATTGGGGACGAGGCTACTTTGGAAATACATAAAGATGTTATCCCCTAAGCGTCCAGTTACTGTTGCTATAGTGGGTTTGCCGAATGTAGGTAAATCAACTATCTTGAATATTCTTAAGGGTTCACATAGTGCTGGGACATCTCCTATACCTGGATATACTAAGCACGTAATGATAGTCAGGGCATCTACATGGCTGAGAGTGATAGATACTCCAGGAGTAATTCCTAGAGTTAGTAAAGAAGAATTAATTATAAAAAGTGCACTTAGGCCAGAGGCTTTGGAAGATCCCCTTCCTGCTGCAACTAAGCTTCTAGAAATAATCTTAGAGAAGAATCCTGGGATCCTCAAGAAAACCTATGGTTTTGCTACAAGTGATCCTTACGAGTTTATCGAGAAATACGCCAAGAAAAGAGGTTTATTACTTAGAGGAGGGAGATTGAATATAGAAGAGGCTGCAAGAATAATTATAAGAGATTGGCAGAGCGGTAAACTGAATTTCTATTTTAAACCAGAAGATTACGGTTTAAGTTCACATACTAGCTCCTCTAATAGCTCTAATTCATCTAATCCTCCTATAAGATCTGCGGAGCACTCAATTGAACAGTGATATCTATACCTGCATTTTTCTATACATCCACCGACGAGCCATAAAACAGTATCTATAGATATGGCTGGTATACAGGAAATACTAGACACTTTATGCCAGGCGGTTCTAACAATGCTAGGATTTCTATTTCTCAGTATATTAGCACGTCGTCCCCAGTTATTATTCTCCAAATCTCTTATTATTCCACTAGTCAAAGATACTAAACAAACTCTGTGGTCAACAGGTATAGAAATATCTTTAGGTAAAGCCCCTTTAAGGCCCAGAGCCTTTGCAACATAATAAGCCATTTTAACGGCAAAGACGATAGTCTTAGCATCAGGGTTTACACTAAGCCCTTTGTATAGTATGGAGTGTAGTCTTCTAAGATCCTTAAGCAGGGAATATTTCTCTTCCCTAATAATTGGTACTATCCTATTAGCAAAGATTTTTACCCTATTTAACCTAGTTTTCCTATTGAACCTAAGGCTAGGGCTTTCTTCAACGAATTTCTCAAGAAGTAGAACACCATTACTAAACTCCTTAGAATACTTTGCTAGCAGGAACCAATGTTCTTCTCCTCTAAGAGAAAGCATATAACTAACTAATGCTGTACCAACTACCGCTATAAAGGCTTCTTCTCCACCAATTCTCCTTACAATTTCTGAGACAGCCTTAAACTGTGGATCAGCTTCCTCAAATCTATTAGCTAGAAAAGAATATTTATTGAATAAACCTCCAAGTATCTCTACTCTTGTAAAATCAAGCTTAAACGCCATACTCAGTCTCCCTATTTCCTCAGAAGAAAAGAATATATAAATGGGATAGCTTCTAAAGGCTGAGGGGTGAGGCTTGCCGGAAGTATAAAGATATTAAAATCTTTCTCAATTTATGACCGGCAAGCTGACAATAGGTTTAATCGAGGTGAGTCGTTATTGTCGGAATTTCCCAAACGTTACGACTTTAAAAGTGTAGAACAGAAATGGCAAAAACTTTGGGAAGAATGGAGTATATATAGGTTTGATAGGGAGGATAAGACTAGACCCACCTATAGTATAGATACACCTCCTCCATATCCCAGCGGAGAATTACACGTGGGTAATGCCCTTAATTTCTCCTATATAGACTATGTAGCTAGATACAAGAGAATGAGGGGATACAATGTTCTTTTCCCACAAGGATGGGATTGTCATGGTTTACCAACAGAGGTACGTGTAGAAAAGAGTACTGGGAGGAAGAAAAGCGAATTTGAACCAGAAGAATTTCTTAGATTAGCCAAGGAGTATACTCTTAAGTGGATAGAACCTATGCGTAATGCACTAAAAGCTTTGGGTCTAAGCATAGATTGGAGTACAGAATACATGACTATGGATCCCGATTACTGGAGAAGAACGCAGCTAAGCTTTGTGTTAATGTACAAAAGAGGCTTAGTTTATCGTGGTGAACATCCTGTGATCTGGTGTCCAAGATGCGAAACAGCTATAGCCGAGGCTGAAGTTGAATATGTAGAGAGGAAGAGAAAACTCTATTTCTTCAAATTTGAGGTAGAGGATAGAGAAAATATAGTTATCGCTTCAACTAGACCCGAACTTCTAGGCTCCTGTGTAGCTATAGCTGTGAATCCGACCGATAGCCGCTATACACATATAGTTGGCAAGAAAGCCACTGTACCAATCTATAATCGCAAGGTACCCATAATATCTGACGAGGATGTAGATCCAGCATTTGGAACAGGAATCGTAATGATATGTACGTACGGGGACAAGACGGATGTTAAGTGGCAGAAAAAATACGGTCTTCCAGTAGTTGTCTCGATTAACGAGAAGGGGTTAATGAACGAAAATGCTGGACCTCTTCAAGGATTAACTATAGATGAAGCCAGGAAAAAAATTGTTAAATTACTAGAAGAGAAGGGTTTTCTAGTTAAGGTCGAAGAAATAGACAGTAGCATTGGAACATGCTGGCGATGTCACACACCAGTTGAGATTATACCCAGGAAACAATGGTTCGTTAAAACACTTCAACTTGCACCCAAGGTACTGGAAGAAGCTAAGAAAATTAGATGGATCCCCGATTACATGAGGAAACGCCTCGAAAATTGGGTTAAGAGTCTAGACTGGGATTGGGTAATCTCGAGGCAGAGAATATTTGCAACCCCCATACCTGTATACTACTGCAAGAACTGTGACCGTGAGCTTGTAGTAGAGCCTGAGCACTTGCCTATAGATCCCCGTAAAGATCCACCGCCCTACGATAAATGCCCTACCTGCGGTTCAACTAAATTGGTAGGGGAAACCGACGTAATGGATACATGGATGGACTCTAGTATAACTGCAGCCGTACATGCTGGATGGCCTGACAATATGGATGAAAGGCTTTTCCCGGCAGATCTGCAACCAAACGGATACGATATTATCCGAACATGGGATTACTACCTATTAGTTAGAGGTATAGCTCTCTTCGGTAAAACCCAGTTTAAAGCTGCCTTAATAAACGGGATGGTGAGAGGCACCGATGGTAGGATGATGCATAAGAGCTATGGTAATTATGTGAGTCTTCTTGAAGTTATAGATAAATATGGGGCGGATGCCTTCCGCTTATGGGCTGCTACAGCTGCTACCACGGGCTCTGATGTAAGGTTCTCGTGGAAGGGAATAGAATTTACTAGAAGATTTCTAACTAAACTATGGAATGCTGCTCGCTTTGCATATATTTTCTTGAGCGATTATAAACCTAAGGGAGATATAAAGGAGAAAAAACTTAGAGAAGTAGATCATTGGATACTGAAGGGTCTAGCAGAAACTATTAAAAAAGTTACTGAAGCTCTAGATAGATGCGATTTCCAGGAAGCAGCCAATGAGATAATAGAGTTTTCTTGGCACAAATTATGTGATCATTATCTAGAAGTAATTAAATACAGGTTATCTGGAAATCACGATAAAGAATCCCAAGAAGCGGCTAAATACACCCTCTATATTGTATTACTAAATATACTACAGATGCTTTCTGTTTTTGCACCGTATATTTCCGAAGAAATATACTATAGATTGTACAGAGGTAAGGAAACGTTTAAGAGTATAACGATTTCTCCCTGGCCTGAACCCGTCTACTATGATGAAGAAAAGGCTAGGACAGGAGACATTATTATATCAACTATAGCTGAGATAAGGAGAGCAAAACATGATGCAAGAATACCATTAAATCAGCCTATAAAGGCTGTGGAGATCTATACAGGTACGTATAGAGATATTATAGTTAGGGGATTAGATGATATT
>JALURH010000087.1 GCA_027017025.1 Thermofilaceae archaeon | reverse complement strand
ATAGGGAGTGGTACTCCAAGTTCCTAGATGCGTGGGAGAAAATATGTTAAAAATCGAGTCTACTATCTATATTAGCTGCTTTCCCAATTTTACTTTAAGGTACGCAGGGTTCTAAAGCTAGGGATTTAGTATGGCTACGTATTTTATTGGTATAAAAGCTCCTCTAGCATGCTTTGATAACCTAGTTAGGGAGCCTTTTAGGCTTATCCCAGTTGAGCAGAGACATTTAACACTTATCTACCTCGGCTCCCTCAGGAGGCCTAAGCAGGAGATCTATACTAGGATAGAGAAGGCGTTAAATCGATATATGCCGCGGAGATTTACACTAGTATTTGATAGGCTCCAGCCATATCCCTCCTGGAGTAAGATACGCTATATAGCAGCTATACCCAGATTTTCCCAGCGACTACTGGATCTACACCAGCTACTTAAGCGGGAGTTCCATGATGTTCTGCAGGACAGGTGGGAGACTTTTAGCCCACATGTCTCAATAGCTATAACCCGTTGGAAAACGGATCCTATGGTTCAGGCCTTAGTTAGAGAGATTTGTGAAGAAGCTAGAACCGTGGGAGAATGTATCCTAGAGGTTGAGGAAATTTGTTTCTATATTGCTACTGATAAATATTCTGTTCTCCGCGAATACGAGTTACCTTGATTTTTGGAGATCTCCCCGGAATATTCCTCCTGAGCTGAGGAAAGATCTATTTTTCATCTAGGACGTTTTTCTCGGAACTCTTTGAAACGCTCCTCATTTTCCCTCATTTTCTTTAGATAAGCCTCTCCCAAGTCTTTCTTGAATATCTCTGCAGATCCCTTTATGATATAGATAAATACGTCAACAAGCTCCCCATATAGTTCATCTATTTCTCTACCTGAGGGAGGTTCTCCAAGCGACCTATATTTCCTAGTGATCTTCTTAACAATGTTGCAGAATTCCCCAACCTCCCCCGCTAATGCTACAGCTAGATAATTAAGAGCATTTATCCTCTCGCCTCCCTCTAGGTTGCTCCAGTCCCACCCATGTTTTCTATCAAACTCTACCTGATACCTAGCTATTTCCCCTAAATCCATGTTCTCAGTCTATATAGCTCTTACTTAAATTAAATCTATATACACCGTGGGGAGGAACCAGAGTTCCCAGAATATATAACCCTAACCTTAAAGCCTTGTGAGCGGTGCTTAATAAATTTACCTAATTTTTCCCTAAAGTTACTGTCTATCTCCGAAAGTCTAAACAACTTGTTATCTACTAGAATATGTGGATCTACATACCTAACTTTCGACTTAACCCATAAATCGTAGTTTTCGTTGTCTTCAACTATCCTTACTTTATTTAATAATTTGATAAGATCTCTTAGCTCTTTATCGCTACACAGCTTATTGTATAGGGTGAAGTCGTCAGAGAGGAAATCCTTTTCCCCTATAACCCCCTTCTCTAGGGCCAGCCTAAGTATCTCCGCTATCTTGTAGTATATTGTTGCCTGTAGCGCGTTGCAGTAGAGTATCTCATTGGCCTCTAGGTATTTATGTGCAAAGCTCCTAGCACCCCTAATATTCTTGAAAACCAGTCTATCGTTGAAAACAGTAATGTCTTCTAGCCTCTCCAGTATCCACCTCCTGGTTATTATAGTATCTAGCATTGAGCGAGTAAAGTAGTCTATTCTATCTACACATATATCTGGTATCTCTCTTTCCAGTAGACCGAACCTACCTAGATCAATTATGTAGCTAATATCTAACCCATATTTACCAAGTATATCTGGTATCTCACTAGATAGTAAGACTTCCTGGAAGATATGTTCATGGTAATCGTGTTGCATTTCTCTGCCGAAAACATGGTCCACGATATGGGAGAAAGCTGTGTGGGAAACGTCGTGGAGTAAACCCGCAACTTGTTCCTCAAGTGTAGCACCATACCTTCTTAGTAGGAGGTAAACACCTACACTATGTTCGAACCTAGTGAACCAAGGATTGAACCTCATTAATGGGTGGTTCTCCGCCAGAAAAACTGAGAAACCAGCCATAGTTACTTTCTTCAGCCTCTGTATAGGCTTGGACTGTAGGAGATCCCTGATAACAGGTTCATCTATTGTAACTTCGCCGAGTATCCTATCACTATATATCATTTATCCTCCACCCTTTCCGCCGGGATTCTTCCTAAATACTTTACTCGCCACACGGTTGAGCGCTACTAGCCTATACCAGTAGGGAGAAACTGTTATATTTAGTTGATGATTAATTAGTTGATGATTAATATACTTGAACAATTCTTCAATAGGGATGAAGAACTAAGGTATATGGAGGAGGAATATAGTAGGCCTGGCTTCAAGTTCCTCGTAATCTATGGGAGGAGGAGGGTGGGGAAAACTTTTCTAATCAAGAAGTTCCTGGAAACAAAGGAGAATGCTATTTACTTCTATATCTCGGAGATGTCCCCCCAGAGCCTTAGGGAGGATTTAGCTAGAGAACTCTACTATAAGCTTGGCTTAAGGCTGGAGTTTAGGCCCTCCTGGGAGAAAATATTTAGGTCTATCTTCAGGCTTGCCTCTGAGGAACCTGTAATCCTAGTGTTCGATGAGTTCCAGCGCCTCCTAGAGATTGATAGAGCCGCTCTATCCACTCTGCAGAGAATTATAGATGAAGAATCTAGTAGCACCCATCTAATGCTTATATGCTCTGGATCGTCGATAGGGGTTATGGAGAGAACATTTGAGTATAGACAGCCACTCTATGGGAGAGCAACAGGTTTCCTGAAAATAAAGCCATTTAGTTTCTATACAGCCTACAGGTTTCTAGCAAATAGGGTGGGGGTAGGGCCCGTCGAAGCGGCAGAAATATACGGTGTTTTCGGGGGCACACCATATTACCTCTCGATGGTTTCATCTAGCAACTGGATTGAAGAGGCTTCTAGGCTTATCCTCGACTACAGGTCCCCCCTGTACCTTGAACCCGAGCTCCTCCTGAAAACCGAGTTAAGGGAGTATGTAACCTATTTTGAGATTCTTAGGCGCTTAGCAGAGGGTAAAAGCTCTTTTAGCGAGCTAGCGGGCAGTATAGGTGTTTCAAGGACATCACTAAGCTATTACCTAAATGTCTTGATAAAGGATCTAGATATAGTGGCTAGGGAGGAACCTATAGGGGGGAGGAGAGCTATATATAAGATTACTGATAACTTCTTTAGATTCTGGTTTAGGTATGTTTTCCCAAATAGAACACTACTAGAGTTTGGCGAAAAAGAGCCTGTAGTTGAGAGGACTAGGAAGGACTTCAATACATACATGGGGCTGGTATTCCAGGATATAGTTAAGCAAGAGATTTGGAGACTCAAACTACCGTTTAAGCCATATATAGTTGGAGGATGGTGGAGCAAAAATACTGAAGTAGATGTAGTCGCTGTTGATAGTGAGAAGAGGAGAGCTGTGCTTCTAGAAGTTAAGTGGAGGAAACTGGGCGGTGGTGAAGCCCGGAGGATCTTGAGGGAACTAGAGGAGAAAAGCAGAGAAATATATTTCCCAGTAAAATATTACGGCTTAGTAGCTATCGATATTGTGGGTAGAGAGGATTTAGAGGAGGAGGGCTACCTAGTATATGATATTAGGCAAATTACTACGTAGTATGCTAGCCGGGAGAAGCAACTTACTGTAATTCAATATACTTTAGTAAAGCTTAAATATACCTAGGTATACCACATTTTAGTGATTGATCTAGCTCTCTACAAGATTTTGAAGGTAGCGGGAGAACATGGTTATGCTAGATTTAGCGATTTTAAGTTAGTTATTAGTAACCCTAGAACTCTTAGCAGGAAAATTAGTGTATTGCTGAGTAAAGGGCTATTAATTAAAGATAGCGTTGGTTATAGAATCACAGACAAGGGGGTAGAAGTCCTCAGCCTTATGGAGAAGATACTGAGTATACTTGGGGAGAAAGTAGCTGCGGTAGATGTCGATAAAGTCCCCCACAGATACTATGCTCCACTCCTCGAGAAATACGCTAGGCTACTACTAGACTACTTCGGCGAGAAACTCCTCGGTATTGTCCTATTTGGGTCGATTGCTAGAGGCGACTGGGATATAGATAGTGATATAGATATATTAGTTGTTGTCGAGGGGTGGGATAGTAAGCCTATGTGGGAGAGGATAAGGGAGCTATATGGCATTAGGGAGAAACTTAGGGAGACACGTGAGTATAGGGCTGCAGTCGAGGCTGGCTATATACCTATACTGCAGCATTATCCTCTAGGTGGGAGGGAGGCATTAAGGTTCCATAAGATATATCTCGATATAGTTTTAGATGGGATAGTAATCTACGAGAGGGGGGGCTATATCTCGGGGATAATGGATTCAGTTAGAAATAAGTTATTGGAGTATGGTGCCAGGAGGATATCTAGGCCAGATGGCAGGTATTACTGGCTAATTAAGGACATTAAAGCTGGGGAGGTGTTTACTCTGTGACTAAGACTTCTAGTGTGGAGCTAGCCTATAAGGCTCTAGATAGAGCATCTAGGTGGCTACAGGGTGCGTATAGGGCGTTAGAGGACAAAAGATGGGATGACGTAGTGTATTCATCTCAGATGGCTGTGGAGCAGGCATCTAAGGGGGTGCTGATAGCTCTAGGCATAGATTATCCTAGAGAGCACGATGTTAGCGACGTATTCGGTAAACTGGCTAGTAGAGAAGATATACCGGAGTGGTTTAGGGGACATGTCCCAGAGTTATCCAGGATTATTGCAGAGCTAGCTGAGCTAAGGGGTCTCGCTGGATATGGCTATGAGGAGGGCATAGATGTGGAGTACTTCAGGGGTTATGCCCCAGAAGCCTATGAAATGGCTAGAAAACATGTAGAGCTCTGTAGAAAACTATTAGATGAGTTATTTCAAAAGCACTAGTT
>JALURH010000086.1 GCA_027017025.1 Thermofilaceae archaeon | reverse complement strand
CATTTACTAGGCTCTTAGATTTGCTACACGCATAGTAGTTATGGTTGATGGCAGAATAATAGCTGATGGTCAACCATTTGAGACATTGCAATCTGTAGAGAATATAGTTGGCGTACGACTGAAATAATTGTCTAAGGATGATTTCTCGAGGATATAAATTTACTTGAACTGGCTTACAATTTTCCGAAAGCTATCTACTGCAAACTTTAAACTATAGCCCGGAATATATTAACTTAAGAATTAGTAATAGTGTTGTTAACACATTATGGGAACTAATCTTACACCGATAATTCCTCGGAAAAAAATAGGTCTAAAAGGCTTAATGAATAAGGTAGTAGCTATTGATGCATTAAACTCTATCTATCAATTTCTGGCCCTAATTAGATTACCGAATGGAGAGCCATTAAAGGATAGTAAGGGGAGAATAACTTCTCATCTAGTAGGTATAGTATCAAGGTATACGAAACTCCTAGTAGAATACTATATGAAACCTATTTTTATTTTCGATGGGCCTCCTCACCCACTTAAAGGAGAGGAAATAAAGAAAAGAAAAGCTCAAAGAGCTAAGGCACGTAGAGAATGGTTATTAGCTTTAAGTAGGGGAGATTACGAAAAGGCGTTTTCAAAAGCGGTAGTTTCAATCGAGGTAAATGAACAGATAATATCTGATGCAAAAAAATTAATCAAACTAATGGGTTTTCCGATTATTGAAGCTTTGCATGATGCTGAGGCACAAGCATCTTATATTGTATCTAGGGGAGAGGCTTGGTGCGTTGGAACATTAGACTGGGATGCTCTTCTTTATGGTGCTCCTAGAATGGTACGATATATAACAGTTACGGGTACGGAGTGGCTACCTTCGAAGAAAATGGCTAGACCTCTTATACCCGAGTTAATTGAACTTACAAAAATTTTAAGAATTCTAAGGATAACACGAGAACAACTAGTCGACATAGCAATACTAGTGGGAACAGATTATAATAGAGGGATAAAGGGTATAGGGCCTAAAAAGGCTCTTCACTTAATAAAGCTCTATGGTAGTCTTGAGAGATTGCCATTAAATATTAAGGAGAAATTACCTGAACATTATAATAAGATAAGGGAGATATTCCTATATCCATTAATAAGAAAAGATTATAGAATCGAATTTGAGAAACCAAAAGTAGATGAACTATTTAAATTCCTAGTAGAGGAAAGAGATTTTTCACCTAGGCGAGTTGAAAAGATAATAGAAAGATTGGAATCTTTTTCGTACCATGGAGAGCAGCTCGGATTAGATAGGTGGTTTTGATGACAAGCTTTAAGGAACTTACAGATTTCCTAAAAAATGTAGAGAAAACTTCTAGCAAAAAAACAAAGGTGATATTATTAGCTGAGTTTCTAAAAAGATTAGATAAAAACGAGATTGCTATTGCTGTACGTCTACTCTCTGGAAAGATATTCCCTGAATATAGCAATCTCAGTCTGGGAGTTGGGTGGGCAACTATACAGAAGGTATTAAAGACAATAAATGTTTGCAGACTTTTCCCATATCAAATGGAGATGTCGATAAAGGATGTATATACTCTCTTAGAGAAGATAGCTAAGGCTAAAGGAGAAGGATCAAGAACAAAAAAAGAGATGTACCTAAGGTCTCTGATATTATCATTAAGCAGAGAAGAGATAGATTTTCTTCTAAGGATAATTTTCGGTGAAGTAAGGATTGGCGCCAGTGAAGGTATTTTACTCGAAGCTGTAGCTGAGGCATCTAACTGTACTATAGAGGAGATTCGAAGAGCATATATGTTTTTATCGGATTTAGGAGACGTAGCGGAGGCAGCTATTACAAGAGGGAGAATCGGAATTAACCAGGTAAGTCTTAAGCTTTTCAGACCTGTAAAACCTATGCTTGCTGATATGGCATATAGTGTATCTGAGGCATTAAAAGAGCATGGAGGTATTACTGCACTTGAATATAAGTATGATGGTATACGTGTGCAGATACATTCCAAGAGCGGAAAAATAAAGGTATTTTCGAGAAGGCTTAGTAATATAACAGACAATGTACCAGATATTGTAAGGGCAATAGAAGACAAAATAAAGGGTCATGATATTGTGGTTGATGGAGAAGCTATTGGTACAAAAGGAGACAAACCAGTACCATTTCAAGATATAGTTAGAAGAGTTCAAAGGAAAAATGATCTTTTCTCCATACTTAGAGAATTACCGTTACGATTGTATCTCTTTGATATACTTTTCTTAGATGGGAAATTGCTGGTTGATGAACCATATAGAAAGAGATGGGAGATTCTCGAAAGGATAGTGGGAGAGGACTTTCTGGCAAAGAGACTAGTTGTATCAAGTAGAAATGAGGGTGAGAAATTCTTCCAAGAGGCCATTAATGAAGGACATGAAGGAGTTGTCGCAAAGAAACTAGACAGCGTATATGAGCCTGGTTGTCGGGGCAAAAAATGGTTAAAAATTAAGGAGTTTGATACCATTGACTGCGTTATAGTGGCTGCGGAATGGGGACATGGACGTAGAACAGGGTGGCTCAGTGATTATTATCTTGCTGTATTAAATGAGGAAACAGGCGAATTTGAGGTTGTGGGAAAAACCTTCAAGGGGTTAACTGATAGAGAATTTGAGGAGATGACCAAACGATTGCTTGAGTTAAGAATATCTGAAAGAGAATACGTAGTTAAGGTAAAGCCGCAGATAGTTGTTGAAGTAGCCTACAGTGAAATACAAAAAAGCCCCAAGTATAGATCTGGGTTAGCTCTTAGGTTCGCACGTATAACCAGAATAAGATGGGATAAAAATCCCTACGAGATTACAACATTAAACGAGCTCTGGGATAGATATAGGAAACAATTTGAAAGGAAAGCAGGTATCAATACTTGAGATAAATGAGGATAGATAAGATCAAAATAACGCCACTCGCTGATGAGAGTTTAGGAGTAAGATCGATGTGTCTCTTCATTGACTTAGGAGAATTACGCATATTATTAGATGCTGGTGTAAGTTTAGCGCCACGTAGATATGGTCTGCCACCTCATTTAGAAGAGTTTAAGGCCTTAAAGAAGGCTAGAGAGAAAATACTATTGTATGCCAAGAAAAGCGATGTAATAACTGTGAGCCATTACCACCGTGATCATTACACACCAACATATAAATCGTGGTACGAATGGTGTGATAAAGAAATTTTCACTAGAATTTATGGAAATAAAATAGTACTTGTAAAGGATGGAGAAAAAAATATTAATTTTAATCAGAGGAAGAGAGCTTACATTTTCCTTAAGGAGCTTAACAATGTAGCCGATAAAGTTATCGTAGCAGATAGTAAAGAAATATGCTTTGGATCTATTAGAATAAAAACTAGACTATTCCCTCATGGCTATGAAGGCACAAAGTTAGGATATGTCCTTTCTTTCCTCATTGAAGCAGATGAAGAAAAAATCCTTTATATGCCAGACGTGCAGGGTCCTGTCGACAAAAATGCTATGTTATTTATTAAAGAAACGAAACCAGATATATTGATAATTGGAGGTCCACCCACTTACCTGGAGGGGAGAAAGTTATCAAAGAATGTAATTAAACTTGGTTTAGAAAATATTTCGAAATTAAAGCATCTTTCTGGTACGCTAATAATCGGTCACCACTTGTTAAGAGATAAGAGATGGATAAGTATTCTTGAGGAATATGGATTAAAAAAGAGAGAGTATCTCACATATAGCGATATTCTAGGCATAGAATTCACGGGATTAGAATCCATGCGGGATATCCTTTATCAAGTAGACCCTCCACCTCCTGCCTTTAAAGCATGGATAGAAAAGATCCGTGAAGGAGTGAAAAATGAACCCCCTCCTTTATAATCCAAGATTTTAAAGTTTAAACTACTCCTGGGATAACTTTATTCCCACCTCTTCTCCTGTCAGTTGTAGATAAAGCATCTGCTATCACTATTAGAGAACCCATGAGAAAACTGAAAAGTTCATTTATACTAGCCGAGAGTAGACCGGTTAATCTCTCCTTTTCTCCTGGTGCATAGATGGGTGAAACGAATTTCAGCGCCTCTATGCTTCCTTCAACATAAGAAAGTGTTTTTTCATGCTGGTCGATAATCTCTTCTGCAATACTTTTTATCTCCGGATTAGAAAGAGCCTCAAGAATATGTGTTCTTACAGCCTTCAGTAAATCTCTTAATGTGTCGAGTCCGATTGAAATAGCTTTATCGTAGTTTCGACTCTCTATTGCATGACTAAATTCTTCAGAGAACTTTTTCATATTCTCGTTTATCTCATGAATGCTGGGGACTTTTCTCATAAATTACGCCTCAAAAACATATTTTATATTTTGAAATAAATCTAGTGAGGATATGATTAGCATTGTATTCCAACTATATTACTACAGGAATACTATCTTATAAATGTTGGAAATAACCACAACGTACCATGGATGTAGTTATCGTATCAGAGATAAAAACGATATTCTGTGCCTCAGGATGTAGCGGTTACATCATCCATCAGAGCTTTGGCCCATCTACATTGGCGAGATAGAATTTGTGTATCAGATATTTTTAAATTACTTCCTCGATTGATATTATCTCTACTTCGTCTCCTGGTTTAATACTATACTGCTCTCTAATGCTCTTCGGTATTGTAAATTGTCTGGAATCAGTATACTTTGTTCTAAGAAGTTTAGCTGTAATAGTAACCGTATTTCCTCTATATCTAAAGGTTATTCTTGCTTCTTTGGCGTTTTGAAGGTTAAGTTTTCTAATGAGTTTAGCTGGTATTAGTACTTGGTTATTCATGTAGATTTTCATTTTATATGGAAGGTTCTCAATGTCTAAACCTTTCATTCCTCTTTTACCAGTCATACATTACCACCCTTTTTCTACTATTTTTATATAAATACTTCCCTTTATTACTTAACCCCATATGCTATTGTTCAAAAATATTTCATAGCCAGATTTTTAAGGCCATAGAATATTGCTAGCCTTGGTGAACTAATTGATAGATAGTAAGCTTATTGAAAAAAAGCTTAAATCTATTTTCAAGGACGCCTCTTTTGAGGTAAGTATTGAGGGAAATACTATTAGAATAGCGATTGAAGGTATAGGAGAGGATCCTCAAACACTTCTATCTAAAGTCGGAGAAGTTGTTGGTAGCTTGAACAGGTTTACTAAGACTAGTAACGCCGACATAATAGTATCTATTCAAAGTACTGGATACGGGGTAGAAATAGAGATTTACTAGGTATCGGAAATACTGTATTCCAACCTATTATAGGAGATTTTTTCTACCTATATCTTTCGTCCTAGATTGGAGAAAATATTTCTATATATAATGTGTGGTGAGAAAGGGTAAATGAGGCTAAGGAAGTAAACGCAATGTTAGAAGATTTGTTAGGTAGAATAAAGAAGATAGCGGATGGATTTGAAGAGTTTGATGACTTCATAAGGTTAGAGGTGGAGAAAATAAAAGGGGTTGCTACAGGATTAAGCGGCAAGAGATAAACCATTTCTACTATGTTCTAAGATCTCTTACACATAGCACGGATTATCTAGAGACAGATTTCCTCGATGAATGAAACCACCTCAAATTATGTGTGGAAAATAGACTTTCTCCTCGAAAAGTTTTTTGGCGTCGGCTCACCTCCTTTTCTTCATTTTTCAGTATTGGGTTCTCTTCATTCGCCCACTAAACTATTGTTCTGGAGAAATTTAAAAGTAAACCAGGCTTTATTACTTTAGTGGGGGATGAAGAAATAATATGACAGTGAGTTAATGATAGCTCGAACCCGGGCCGACCCCTCATTATCTCGATCTAGGATCTTGCTAATTGTACTTTTGAAGCAGCGCTATTTTTAATGAAAATCTTTTTCTAGTGAGTTCTAGCTCTTCTACTTATGGATATATGGATAGCATATCGGGACGAGTACCTAGGTATAGGTTTTACGCCACCTGAGTTATTAAATATATGGACCAAACGTGTAGAGATATTCGTAAACATCATAAAATCTTTTGAAAATACAAAAATATTTACACCTGAGCCCGCACAGGAGGAAGAATTAATGTTAGCTCATACAAGGAGCTACATTGAGTATGTAAAGGAGAAGGGGGAAAAAGGCAAAGGTTATCTTGATTATGGTGATACACCAGCTTATCCTAATATTTACGAGAAAGCTAGACTGGCAATTGGAGGTACTTTATCCCTCGCTAAAAAGGCATTTAATAAACAATTAAGTATAGGATTTAATCCGCAAGGAGGTTTTCACCATGCAAAAAGTAATGCAGCAGGGGGATTCTGTGTTTTTAACGACTTAGCCATATCAGCACGCTTTTTATTAAAGAGAGGTCTTCGCCGAATTGCTATAGTAGATATAGATGGGCACCATGGCGATGGAACACAATCTATTCTTTACTCTGAACCTTTACTAAAGATATCGGTTCACCGATATGGCTTAGGTTTTTATCCCGGTACGGGTTGGATAGATGAGCTAGGAACAAATGAAGGATATGGTTTCTCCATCAACATTCCATTGCCTATAGGATCTGGTGACGATATTTTCATGTATGTAATAGACGAGGTTATAATGCCTTTGATTAAGAGCTATAAACCAGAATTCCTGATCCTACAATTAGGCGTTGATGGTCATTTAGGGGATCCCCTTGTTGGATTACGTTATACAAGTAAGGGATATGGATATTTTTCCTCTAAATTAAGAGAATATATCGATTTTCGTAAGGTACCGGTAGTGTGTACTGGAGGTGGCGGTTATCAACCAGAGATAAGTGCTAGGATGTGGGCATTAATGCTCTGCATACTAGCTGGTATGAAGGGGGAGATCGATTACCTAAGAGATCGAGAAGAGGGGACAGTTTCCGGAGAAGAGACGTGGAGGGTGATGAAAAAAAGGGTCAAGACTCTAAAGGATATATTATCGTCTATTCATAATATTTAGGAGGATGCATTGTCGTCTATTCTCTCAAGTAAAGAAACTTTCATAAAGATACTATTAATATCACAATCAGATATGAAAATAAAAGTAGGTACGTGCGGTTTTTCTGCAAAGGGTGGTAGGAAAAGATACTATGAATATTTTAAAGTTGTAGAAATACAGGATACATTCTATAGACTAATAAAGCCTAAGACGGCAATAAGATGGAGGAATCAGGCTCCAGAGGGCTTTGAATTCGCTATAAAAGCCTGGCAAGGGATAACTCATCCAACAAGTTCACCTACATGGAGAAAGGCTAACGTGAAAGTATCATCTGAAAAAAGGGATAAATATGGTTTTTTCAAACCAACAGAAGAAGTTTTTAAAGCATGGGAATATGTTAAGAAGATTGCCGAGATACTTAAGGCGAAGGTAATAATATTTCAAACACCACCTAGCTTTAGATGCACAGAGGAAAATATAAGGAATATGAGGTTTTTCTTTGAGAATATAGATAGGGGCTCCCTTTTACTGGGGTGGGAGCCGAGAGGGACATGGTATAATCATCAGGAAGTACTGAAGGAAATTTTAGATAAATTAGATATAATTCATGTAGTAGATCCATTGCGTCATTCTCCTCTGCGTATACCTGGAACAGCCTATTTTAGGCTTCACGGATTAGGAGGAAGAGAAGTAAATTATCGGTATAAATATACTGAAAGTGACCTAAAATATTTGAAAAGCATTATTTTATCTCTAGAGAATGTGGATGAAGTATACGTAATGTTTAATAATGTTTATATGTTTGACGACGCATTATATTTCAAAAAAATATTGCAACAAAAAAACTAGAGGCTATATTAAATCCCTGAGCTCCTCCTCGAAACGTATTCTTTCACTTGTAAATCTCTTTAATTCAGATATTGTTTTCACAGGATAGGGATCAATGTTCTTCATAATAGATAGAATGTACGAGGCAAAATCAAAGGTTACTATCAGGAAGATAAGCTCGCTAAATAGGTTATCTCCCTCCGCTGTAACTTCAATAAATGGGATACCTTTCTCCTGAAACATTTTTATCCAGAAATCTATTCGTGGTTTAATATAGTATCTCTCCTCTCTCCCTCTAATCATACATGCAGCAATACCGGTCCTCAGTTTTTCCCATCCCATTATTTCATTATGATCGGCTTCTGGCAACTCTGCGAAGAAAGCATGCATTTTCGCATTTTCATTTATTTGTGTTTTAAATCTATAGCCAGCAGCAATGTAAGGTCTATAGGAGTATATGGTCAATATATTATTGTAGGCTAATGAGGCAATAACACCCGGTAAGCTATTCAGGTCTAAGTGAGAGTACTCATTAACCTTTTTCTTGATAAATGATATAGCATTTCTTACATCTGCTCTAGGAAAACTATGAATACCGGCTTTATCCATAATCCAAAGTAAAGCATTAATCATATACGGCAAGGCCGTTCTCGGCGGCCTTCCGCTTGGTAACCTTATATGAGGTAGTCCGTATTTTCCAGCTATTTTCATTAGCCATCCTCCAGAGGATACGGTAACTATATACGCTCCTCTTTTTATCCCTATTAGTACTGCTCTCAAAGTCTCTTCAGTATTGCCAGAGTAGCTTACAGCAATTAATAGAGTTGAGCTACTAACATATGCTGGAAGCTCAAATGATTTTACTGTGAATAAGGGCTTATTGATTTTATCGTAAAAATAATCCTGTAAAAGTAATCCTCCAATGGCTGACCCTCCCATTCCTACAATAATAATGTTTGAAGGCTGAAGAGAGATATCTTTGTCTCCTAGATTTATTTTATCCGGTAATAGAACGTCACTATATAGGGCGTATGCCTCTTCAAGATCTTCTGGAAATTTTTTAAGTAAATTTAACATGTTGTTCTTATCTATTTCTTTGGCCTTTTCCAAGATTGATTTCAAACTGAACACCTCTTTACAAATCCCTAGTAGATATTAAAAAATCATTACTATTACCGTTTAAACCGATTTAATAGTGGAAGATTTTGAGGGGATTGGTACTCTAGAGTTTTATTTCTCCCATATAAATATTGTCTTTTACCCTCAAAATTTTTACAGGAACCTTAGCACCAACTGGGGGTGAACCCTCCACACCTACAACAGTAATTACCCTGTTCCTAGCTACACCAAGCCATTGATTTCTCAGCCATCCTGGACCAACGATACGTACACCCACTTTCTCGTATTTTCTAAAGGCATATGGCAATCTTGGCGTCTTTTTGATGCCAAAGTCTTCAGGCTTTAAAATAAGCTTTACATTATACTCTCTCTCCCATATTCTCAGTTGATCATAAAAATCTCTCCATCTCATGGGTTTTACCCCACGTGGTTTCCTCCCATACTTATGTACCTCATATTTTTGTATTCCTAACGGAGGCCACTTCTTACCAGCCCCTATCTTGAGTGCAAATTCAATTAAACGAGGAATTTCTTCATCATTTAGTCCGGGGATCCAGACAGGAGCTATCAATAAATCCATTCTTAAACTGGAGCAAATAAAATTAGCAATACTAATGATATTCTCGACCTTAAACCAAGGAGTGCCGGATAATTTTCTTGCAATAGCTGGATTCAAAGCATCAAGTGATAGATTAAGTCTATCTAGACCAGCATCATCTAATTTCTCGGCTATCTCCCTGGAGAGGAGTGCTCCATGGGTTTCTAAAGCTATTGTTTCTACATATCGTTTTTTCCTTAACCTACGTACTAATTCTATTATTTTTGGATAAATTAATGGGTCACCTACGGCATCAATATAGGCATGTATCTTGTCTAATCCTTTAGCATAGACTAGACTATCTAGCCATGCTAATAAATACTCTAAATCAACCTCAAACTCTGTTTGTCTAGTTCTTGACATAGGACCTGCATCAACAGAACAAAAAATGCAGGAGAGTGGACAAAGGCTGGCTGGCCTTATTTGTATAAGATTTGTGCCTCTGTCTACTAGACCAAAAGCTAGGTGACCTATAAGCGGTATATTATCTTTAATCCTGAGGTAATGTCTAGCCAAAAATATCCCACTCCTCTTCTTCCTCTTTTTTCCCTCTCAATTCTTTAATAAAATCTCTTATTCTATCGATTAAGCTCTCCTTATGTATCTCTTCCATATTTTCTCGCCGGATAGAAACTCCCTCTGAAAACATACTCTTTATTTCCTTTACATATCTAATCCTTCTGTATATCATAACGCCTATAGCAGATGCTGCTATTATCATTATTACTAATATCAGGGTCTCCATTAATGTAAGAGTTTGTCCAGCAATATCTAACAGAACATCCATAAATACATTTATATCTGTCTCTTTAGCTGGATCAACAAGTCTCCTTACCTCCAAATTTCCATAACGCACTACGAGTTCTAAACTTGAGCCACCAGGTATAGGGATGTTAGTAAATACTACACTGCCAGAAGAATCTGTTAAATCACTAAATTCTATAGTTTTCCCGTTGCTTAATTTGAGAATAAGAGTTGTGTTAGCACCCTTAATTTTTCTACCCAGCCATGCAGAAACATCTACCCTATAGCTTTTTACACTGGCAATGACTTCAATATACCCTTGGTGAAGCTCAGAACGTGTTATTAAACGGTTAAATACTAGTATATTCTTCCAATATACTTTTAGTGTATAATCTTTATCGAACAAGTGTTTAAACAATGCAGTTCCTGAACCATCAGTTATGGCTGATCTTGCATACTCCTGACTTAATATCTCTACTTTACATCCGCCTAGATTATTTCCATCTAATGTCTTAACCCTTATATTGAGATCATAGAACGGTACAAGAATAGTAACTCTTTCCTCGCTAAGTTCGTCTGGATATATTTTTTTCTCTAGTACTACTGTTCCATTCACTTCAAACACTAGTTTATAATTTATGCGCTCCATAGGTATTTTCTCTAATCTAACACGTATCTCTTTCTCCTCCTCCTGTGCTGTTTTCTCTACAAGAACTATAGATCCATAATAGAACCTTAGGGAACTACCTGAAGGTATAGTACTGGATCCAGCACTCCTTATAGCGATCTCAACAGAATGAAAAGGTAGTATGACGTCGTAACTACCTTCCCTATTAACATTCACAGCAACTGAAAACTCAAGATCTCTCCACAGCATTTTTACAAAGAATGTTCCCGGCATAACATTCTCTAATGAAACATCACCACTAGGGCCAGTGGTGAGCCTAAAAGTATCAGTGGGAGTAGATATGCTAATTTCAGTATCTGGGAAAGGCATATTATCTCTATCGAGGATTCTGAAAACTACGGTTTTAAGGATATCAAGACTAATTTTAAAATCTCTGTCACCGCTTTCTGTGATTAAAATTCTAGTCTCATAGATTTCTTTCCCCCTTAAGAAGCATCTAATAATATATCTTCCATACGGAATCTGATCAATTTTGATACTATTAGTTTCATTAAAGAACACCTCCTCAATTATGAAATTTTTTTCTTCATCGATTATTTTTGCCCATCCCTCAATTTTCCCTAAGGGCGAGCCGTCTCTACGAACGAAATAGATACTAATACTGTTTGCAATAGGTAGCTCCAGCTCTACAGCCTTACTTACACAGCTTGAAATAGTGAATGATCCCGAGAAGGTATATTCCCTGTCTCCCCATTTATAGGTCACAATATAGGTGTATGTACCATAGGGAAGGAAGTACTTATCACCTTTTTCAAAGATGTATGGACCGCCCGGTCCAGATACTTCTACGGAGTATGAAGAAATGGATACTTTGTTATCATCAAGAACCTTTAGTGATACCTTAGCTACCTCGGCATAGATGGTTAGAGTAGTATTTTTTGTTAAAGAAAGCTCAGTTTTATTAACCAAGACATCACGCCAATAAATGTTTATTTCATAGTTTCCTTCAGGAAGATTGTCAAAGGTACAAGTCTGGGCGGTACAGGAACTTGTAATATTTGCCCCTATAATCTTTACTTTGGGACGTAAATTATCTTCGACAAGTGACGAGCCATCACATGATAGAACTTTAACTGTTAAATTATATCTCAGGGTATCATTTTGTGCGATCACAAACATAGAGGATTGCTGAACACCACTCATATGGTAACTACTTAATACATTATAGCCTTCAAAGCATACAACCAGGATCAAAGCTAGGAGCATTATATAGCATATCCGCATTCTAAATCACTTAACTAAGAGTCGATAATTAATGTAATTCTACATAAGTTTTTAAGCTAGAGTATGTTCTTCAAGAAGCTTAACAGCAATATCTAGCATTTCCTCCTTTTTCTTCTTATGTTCAGAAAGCCATTTAGATATTATCTCCCAAGCTCTTGCTTTACATTCTCCACAGAGGATTTCTCCACCTTTACACTTCAAGTATAATTCTCTAAGCTTAGCATCATTTTCCATAAAATGGACTGAAAGTAGCTCCCTAAATATAACACATTTCTCGGGTTCTCCACCAAGTCTCCTTTGCTCTTCGGCTGTTGCTCTACCGCCTGTAAAGGCATTCATTACTTTCTTTTTAGCAGATTCTAGGCTTTCACTTAAGTATAATATGCCCATAGGATTACGCTTCGACATTTTCTCCATACCCGTTAAATCTCTAAGAAGAATATGATAGGTGGCTGAAGGTAAAATAAAACCGAACTCTCCCTGGTACTTTTGCGCTAGATCTCTGGTAAGTCTAATATGGGGGTCCTGATCTGCACCAACCGGAACTATAGTTGCTTTAGGTCCGCTATTCTCAGGTAATTGGGGTGCAAGGATATCTCCAGCTTGAACAAGTGCGGAGAAGTAAAGTCCAAATCTTTGTTCACCATATATTGCACGTAAGGTATTGTATGTAACCCCTCTCGAGAATATGAACGCTAGGCGTAATACTCGCATTTCCTCCGATTGCCTATAAACATAAACCCTTTTAGGATCCAGCCCTAAAGCAAGTAAGTCAGCTAAATTATCTACAGCTATCTTGTAACTCTCATCTAGAGGGATCTTATTATCAGCGTATGCCTCTAAATCAGCTATAGCATAATATCCAAAAGCTTTAGGAGATAACATCAAAAAATATATGAATTCATCCGCTGTTAGCTTTGAACCAAGGTGAAAGGCTCCAGAAGGCTTAATACCAGTCATAACTGCATAGGTTTCACCAGATCTTATAGAAATAATGATACGTTCTAGGTCTCTATGACCAAAGATTATTTTTCTTCTAATTAGCCTGTGAGCAAAGGGAAGTTGAGAAATTAGTTCATCAGTTAATGGTTTTATACCAAATTCTTCCATTAAGCGGTTATAGTCCTTAATATAGGATGTACCCCATGGATCAATCTTGAAATATTCTGACATCTAGATCACCCTAGGTTAATAATATCTACTTCGTCTCATAAAAATTGAAGATAAAAAACTATCTATCGCTTTTATAGAAGGGAATCAATAATTGGGATATAGGGATAAAACAACTGTTTTATATACTTAGGGTAGATAGCTCATTGTCCTATAAATACATCTCTTACTAAAGAGATGTGATAAGCTACCTTCTCTCCTTTTTCCGTAAGAACATAGAAGCTTTTTACTGGCCTAAACCTGCTATCAATATGCCTTGTAATTAAACCATCATCCATTAATTCCCTTAAGGCTAATGAAAGAGTACCTTTGCTCTTCATTATGGTGTACAAATCCCTAAATCTTGCTCTCTTATCTGAACGTTCATAAATATATAGCAAGATTCTGACCGAGGGATTTTCAATAATTTTGCTTATCTTCAATTAACCAACCTACTAGGAGAGAAAGTTAATATCATGTATTTAAACAATGTGTAAATAACCGGGTTATAATATAAATATGAGTATGTGGTTCAAAATAGTGAACTAGGTGCTAAAATTTGTTTGAAAGACATATATCTCGAATGATTTACAGTAAAAATAAAAAAATTTGTGAATTCTACTTAATCA
>JALURH010000085.1:19768-33413 GCA_027017025.1 Thermofilaceae archaeon | reverse complement strand
TCCTCACACACCCCCACTCCCCCAGCACAGGGGCAGCCCCCCAGCTCGGGCCGAGGGGCCAACTCGGGTGTGCTGGGGCTGGCTATGCTCCTAGTGCCTAGCTTCCAAGCTCTTGTAGTAGATTTCTAATATTTTCTCTCTGCTGCTTAAAGTATCTTAGTATTAGGTTCCAGCTTGCTGGCTTGGTGCTGTTGAGTGGTAGTAAGCCATATGTTGATGTTCTGCAGAAGCTCTACAGCCTAACCCGGGGGCGAGCGGGAACACCTACTATACAGCGTTAAGGGCAACGCACTGCTAGTTAGGCAGAGAGACCCAAGACCCAGGAAGACAAGGATAAAGCCGCATAGAGAGGCGCTGTAGCTTACGCTGTTTACTAGCCCTAGCGTTCTAGCCGTCTCTCTTAGGCTTAGGCCTGAAAGATATATTACTAGTAGCATTATTCCTATTGGGGATTCGCTCCCGCAACACAAATGCCCCCTAAGCATAACACATGCCAGAGAACAGACCCCCAATAAGTCTTAAGTTGACAGCACCAATACAACAAAAATATTATTAAGATGAATATATCCACTTCTTAGGGGCCGGTAGCTCAGGCTGGGAGAGCGCCGGAGGCAACAAAAACTCCGGTCTCAGACCGCCCTTGCACGGCGGGGGTCGGGGGTTCAAGTCCCCCCCGGTCCACCACTAACTTTTGTCTCATGTCTATACGATTGCTGTCGGTAACAGCTAAGGTTCGGAGCTACTATACCCGTAAGTTTTTATCCCCCTCTTCTCTATATCCATATGGGATTGGTGCTGATATGATCCTATGCCTGAGGCGCCTCGGGTGAGAGGCGCTGTTTTTGTGCCTGCGATGACCACCCCACCCGGGGTTGAGGTGCCAGTGAGGAGGCCCCTACTAGCTGAGTGTATATGTCCTAAGATGTCTTAATCTATTCTAAGCAGCTGTCTATCTCCATGCTAACTTCCCTAGTTTATATCTTATTTTCCCATTAACAAGTACAATATGTGCTTTAATTTTCTCTGGCTTTTTACCCACTATAGAGAGGTCTCTGATGTTTAATATGGCTAAATCGGCTAGCGATCCTTTAGCTATCAATGTTTCTGCTCCTCTAACTGCTCTTCCATTCATATAAAGTTGGAGTGCTTCATTTATACTCAGTTTTTCCCCACGTGTATACTTATATATAGGAAGATTTTCTTCAGCACCTCGATATATGGCTGCGTATATGCTGAGCCAAGGATTAAGAGGATCCACGGGTGCGTCGGAGGATCCAATAAGCGGTATTCCTCTTTGCAAAAATGTTTTATAGGGATAGACCCATCTAGTTCTATCGCTTAAGCGGTCAACTATCCATGTATCACTGAGTATAAAATATGGTTGTACGGAGACCGGTACTTTAAGCTCAGCTAGTTTGTTAATGAGGTCAAGTGGTGCTAACGATGCATGTTCTATTCTCACATACTTGTTGCTTATAGGTTCTATAGTCTTGATTGTTTCTTCTAGGGCTCTATCCCCTATAGCGTGTATAGCTATCTGGAGTTTTCTGTTTAGACACCATTTCATCCTTGAAGCTATTTCTTCAGCATTAAGTAGTAGTTGACCGGTGTTTCCGGGGTCATCACTATATGGTTCTCTAAGAGCAGCTGTTCTTGCTCCGAAACTCCCGTCAACAAATATTTTTGCTCCCAGAATATGCTTTCTAAATTTTCTCCATCCACCTTTGATAACATAATCCCAATTGATGTAGGCAAAGTACTTCAGAGGTAACTCTTTACTCCTATCCAGTAACCTTATAGCTAGAAGCTCGAGCTCTTCTACACTCATTGAGTGTACCTCGGTTATTCCGTATGATAATGCCTCCTCCATAGCGTTACGTAGCATCCTAGATGCTTTCCCTATATCTGGTGGGGGTATTACTTTTCTAACTAGATCGATAGCTGTTTCATATAGTAACCCGTTTAGTCTACCATCTTCTTTGCCTATAACGCCATTAGGTGGATCAAGTGTTTTCTCATTTATGTTAGCTATTTTTAGAGCTAAAGTATTTGCTACAGCTAAGTGTCCACATATACGTATCAATAATACGGGATTCCTTGGAGCAACTTCGTCTAAGTCCCATCTAGTAATGTATCTCTTTTCCTCCAACTTGTCTTGATCCCATCCTCTACCTACAATCCATTTTCCATAACCGATTCTTTTAATCTCTCTAGAAATAATCTCCTTAATTTCTTCAATACTTCTGACGTTTTCCAGATCTATGATCTCACTATACATTGCATAGTTTAGAAGATGGAGATGTGAGTCTACAAGGCCTGGAACAATTATACGTTGATCAACGTCTAGTTTCTTTAGTGGAGAATGTCTCCTTAATATATATTCCCTTCCTATATCTATGATGAATCCATCTTCACCTATAACTATTGTATCGGCATCTTCATGGAACTGAACTTTAGCGTTTACTATTGCTAATCGCATACAGGTTGGTAAAAGCGAATAATTAATAGATTAAAATTATTCCTACTCTCCAATCTATGGGACCTATAATGAGGTTACGTGAACTACTCAGGGATAACATACCTCCTGAACTCTTAAGTAAGGTTCCATCAAGTTTTGATGTAATAGGATCTCGTGAAGGAGCAGTAGCTATAGTCGAGATACCTCCTGAATTACAGGACTATAGAGTGGCGATAGCGAAGGCTATAGTTAAGATACATAAGAATGTAAAAGCCGTTTATGAAAAGAAAAGTGGTAGAACTGGTGTATACAGGCTTAGAGAATATAAGTTGCTGGTTGGAGATAGGATAACAGAGATTATCCATAAAGAGCATGGAATTAGGCTAAAACTAGACTTCACTAAAGTGTATTTCTCACCTAGGGAGGCTACTGAAAGACAACGTATAGCTAGACAAGTGAAGCCTGGAGAATTTATAATGGTGATGTTTGCAGGTATAGGACCATATGCACTAGCCATAGCTAAGAAGCAGCCAGGGGTGAAGAGGGTAGTGGCCATAGAGATAAATCCAATTGCCTATAAGTACATGGTGGAGAATATTAAGCTAAATAAACTTGAGGGAAAAATAATCCCGGTATTAGGGGATGTTAGAGTTAAAGCCACTAGATGGTATGGTCTATGTGATAGAGTTATAATGCCATTACCTAAAGGGGCTTATCTCTTCTTAGACCAAGCATTTAAATGTCTGAAACCCGAAGGTGGTGTAATTCATTTCTATCATTGGGCTAGTGAAGATAATCTCTTTGAGGAGGCATACAGATTGTTGGAACGAGTAAGTATTCTACATGGTTACAGCATAAGGATTCTTGATGCGAGAATTGTATCGCCCTATGCTCCAAGAATATATAAAGTATGTATGGACGTGATGGTGTATCCTAACGGCTTTACATAGCTTTATGATGGATAAAATATGTTTAGGAGACTAATATGATAAGACTAGGTGTAGCTCTGTGTATGAAGATTACGAGCATATATTCAGGGCGTATGATATCAGGGGGATATTTGGCAGAGACTTGACACCTGAGATTATGGCTAGGATAGGAGGGGCTATATCTAACTACTATATTTCTGAGTATGCTGTAGGCGGGGATATAAGATTCAGTACAGAGGTATTGAAGAAAGCTCTTATCTCGGGGCTTATCTCCGCTGGCTCAAGTGTTGTTGATATAGGAGCTGTACCTATAGGCGTAGCAATGTTCTCTACAAAAAATTTAGGTTATGCGATGGCTTATGTGACAGCGTCTCATCTACCGCCGGAATGGAATGGAGTAAAACTAAGTAGAAGAGGGGGAGATTTAATGCTAGGAGGAGATATCTACAGGATTAGGGATATTTTCCTCGGAGAGATAAGCTGGGAAGGTTTAAAGGGGATAGGCTACTATAGGCAGCAGAATATTGTACCTCAGTATATCAGTTTCCTGAAATCCCTAACGAAAGAGGGTAAGCTGAGAATAGTAGTTGATTGTGGTAATGGAGCCTCTGCACTTATTGTACCCCAGCTTCTACGTGATTTAGGACATGTAGTGTACACTGTAAACTGTGATATTGATCCTCGTTTCCCTGGGAGGGGATCAGAACCTTCTCCAGAGAATATATCCGATCTCTCAAGATCCGTTGTTGAATATAGAGCTGATTTTGGTGTAGCATTTGACGGCGATGGAGATAGAACTATATTTACGGATGAAATGGGTAGACCTCTTAGTGCAGAACAGGCAGCTATAGTAATGTTGGAGGGGATAGAGAAGGGTAACATTGTAGCTAATGTTGAGTGCTCAATGATATTGGAAGATTATGTCAGAGAGTATGGAGGTAGTGTTACGAGAGTACCTGTTGGTAGGGCATATATGGTGAAGGAGATGGCTAATGGAGACTATGTGCTTGGTGTTGAGAGTAGTGGTCACTACGTAACATACAGGAATGCAAATATGGATGACGGTATCGTAACACTACTATACTTCACTGAAGCCATAATGAATATAGGTAAGCCCATCTCGTCTGTGGTTCCCCAGGTTCCTTATAGAAAGAGAATTAAAGTAGAGATGGATGATAAGTTAAAGTTCAAAGTCGTTGAGTTGCTAGCTAGAGCACTTGAGGAAGAATATGGTAACATAACTACGACAGATGGTGTTAGAGTGGATTTTGATTATGGATGGATTTTAATCCGTCCGTCAAATACGGAGCCATTAATAAGGATAACTGTAGAAGCTAAAAGTCAAGGTAAAGTTGATGAACTCGTGAGAAAATTCCTGAACAAAATAGAATGGGCTTTAGAGAAGGTGAAGGGAGAATAATACTTTTCTTACATTTCTTTCCCACACGCCCTTTTTCTCCACTCTTTCCGGAATTTTATAAAGTGCTGGATGTATTTCTCATATACACCTCTGTCCCTCAGATACTTGCCGTAGCTATGTAGGGCCCATGCAGCTTTTATAGCCCTTTCAGGAATAGGATACGAAGGTACCATATTTTTGTCAAATTCTTCTCTCTCGAGTATAGCTGCTTCACTCCAACCTGTATCAACGGCTATAATAGGTTTAGTATAGCTGTATGCAAGTGAGCCTATTTTCCGGGCTAGATCTGGGGGATCAGGTATCCCAGGAACTTGGTGTAATGCGAGTACTACTACAATATCTACTTCATCCGATTCTAGCAGGATCTTTGTAGCCTTTATAAACATTTCAGATGTCACTGATCCCGTGAGATCTACGGGGTTCTCCATGATAGAGAACTCTGGAAAGAACCCTTTTTCCCTTAGTTCCTCTAATCTATCCCTAGTTTCTCCTACAAGTTCGGGCACATTAAGTCCCATTATTTCAGCCATATCTGTAGCCATAACGCCTGCACCACCGCCATCAGTTATTATCCCAACTCTATTCCCCCTACTTGGTGGTTGCATAACAAGAACCTTGGCGAAATCAAATAACTCCTCTATATCGTTTGCTCTAACTATACCCGCTTTTCTGAAAGCGGCTGAATAAACTTCATCTACTCCTGTAACAGCCGCTGTATGTGAGGCTGCTGCCTTAGAACCAGCTTTAGTTCTACCAGCCTTCAATGCTATAATAGGCTTTCTTAACGTTACTTTACTAGCTATATCGAGGAAGCGTCGACCATCATCTATACTCTCAACATACATTAGAATAACTCGTGTCTTAGGATCTTTGAGGAAATAGTCTAGTAGTTCTGGTTCGTCAATATCCGCCTTGTTACCATAACTTACGAAAGCCGATAATCCTATGCCCTCTCCAGACATATAATCTATAGCAGCTGTACCCACAGCCCCACTCTGTGAGAGTAGTGCAACGTATCCGGGCTTAGGTCTAGGCAGGTTAACTACTTTCTTCCCACTAGATAATTCCTTATAGAATGGTAGGAAAATTGTGTCTATACCTGACCAAGGAGATAGAACCCCTATACAATTGGGTCCAAGAATTCTTATACCATATTTCTTAGCTCTAGCTTTAACTTCTTCTTCCAATTCCTTATTACCTATCTCGCTAAAGCCAGCCGATATTATTATGACTCCTTTTACTCCCTTAACTCCTGCATCTTCAATTATGTGAGGAACTATTCTAGCTGGAACAACTATGATAGCTAAGTCAACCTCGCCAGATATTTCCTGTATACTCTTATAACACTTAACGCCAAGTATTTCCTGTGCTCTGGGATTAACTGGGTAAAGATCAGCTTTAAGTAAACCTCTCCGACGATTCTCTAAAAGTATTTCAAATATTACTCTTCCAGGTTTCTCCTTTTCCCTAGAGGCTCCAACGATAGCTATTCCCTTTGGCTCAAAGAAATATTTTAAGCTCAAGGCGTCACCGTTCTTTATTAGAAAATGTGTCCTATTTATCTACTCATATATAAGGTATAATAGATGGTCAATCTCGGGAAGTATAATATCTTCCAGAGCTAGTTTTACGGCTTTGGGTGATCCGGGTAAAATAAAGAATATTTTCCCAGAAATCACTCCGGCTGTGGCATTACTAAAATAGGCTGCTGCACCTATCTTATCGTAACTTAAGAACCGAAAAATGTCACCAAACCCTACGAGCTCCTTTGTAAAGAGGGGTTTTATTACCTCAACAGTTTTATCGGTTCTCGCTGGCCCCGTGCCTCCAGAGAAGATGGCTACATCAATATCTTTCTCTAAGATACTACATACTTCCTGTAATATACTGATCTCACTATCCGGTATTAATGAATAATAAATTAATTTATACTTGTCTTGATTTAAGATTTCTACTATAGTATCGAGTGTATCATCCTTAAGCTCCTTGCCTGCAGTTTTTGCTCTATAGCGTGAGGAGCTTACGGTAATTAATGCAAAATTTATTGTCTCTTTCTTAAGAACAATATCCCTATGCGGATGCATAATTACCCACATATAGAATTATGTGTAAGCCGTTTCATAATAATATCCTAGCGAGGATATATAACTGGGATCATACATGAGTGGGATAAAAATGATAGATATAACGTCTAAGAATGTTGTTTATAGAGAAGCTTTAGCTGAAGGTTTCATTAAATTAAAGAAGGAAACAATAGAAAGAATTCTTAGGGGAAAAATAGAGAAGGGCGATATACTATCAACTACTCAAATAGCTGGTATAATGGCAGCTAAGAAGACATGGGAACTCTTACCACTATGTCATCCACTACCTTTAACCTCAATAAGTATCGACGTAAATATCGAGGAGGAGGGGATAAGAGTGGTATCTACAGTAAAAACAACTGCTAAAACTGGCGTTGAGATGGAAGCACTTACTTCAGTTTCAATAGCATTACTAAATATCTGGGATATGGTAAAGGCGTATGAGAAGGATGAAAGGGGACAGTACCCCAGTACATATATCAAATATATCAAGGTCCTGAGGAAGAAAAAGGAAGAGATATAGTACTCAATTTTCCAGAAGAAATGAGGCTTTTATAAAAGGAGTTTTAGTATAATTAGCCTTTAAGTAAACAGAGAACATAAAAATGAAATATTACAGTAAATAATATGAATAGAAAGTTTAAATAAAACACATATGCTGTTAAATTAAACTAATTAATTTGAATTTGATAAAATTATATAAATGAACTAACTTACAATATTCTTTAGATTGGCTTCATTTACGTTTTTAGGGAAAATAACATCATTAGTGCCTCTTGAGGTTATACTATGGAAATCCAGAGATTAAAGGATAGAGACTCTAATATCGTAAAAGAGGTTGAAGAAAGTTATTTAAAGAGAGCGGATTGGGAGATCCACGAGAATGCTAACAACAATATTAGCTATAGTAATTTCAGAAATTTCCTATTTGAAAAATTTGTAAAGAGGCAAGATGTGCTGAAACATTTTCTTCCACCTGGAGCTGTTGAAGCACACTATCGAGGAAATATTCACATACATAAGCTCCCAGATAGTCTCTGGATACCATATTGTGCTGGGTGGAGTTATAAGAGAATACTTGAGAATGGATTAAAAACACCTACTGTGGTCTCAAAACCAGCTAAACATTTAGACACAGCGGTTGCCCACCTAGTTAATTTCTTTTTCATGGGTGCTCAAGAGTGGACGGGTGCACAAGCAATTTCGGCATTTGATATATATGTAGCGCCCTTCGTAAGATACGATGGTTTAAGTCATGAAAAAGTTAAACAAATACTACAAGGCATGCTCTTCGAATTAAATTATCCTGCAAGAGCTGGATACCAGAGTCCCTTTACTAACATAACAGTAGTTCTTGATACAAGCAAAGATATGCTGGAGGGAGAGGCATATATCGGTGGTAAAAAGGTAGGACATTTAGGAGATTTCATAGAAGAAGCAGTTACTGTTAATAGAGCACTCTTTGAGTTATACTATGAAGGAGACGCATACGGACAACCCTTTACTTTCCCTATACCAACTATAATGCTTACAAAAAATTTTGACTGGAACGGGAGAAGATGGGGGGAATTAACGGATCTGATATTTGAGACATTAGCAAGGAAGGGGACGGCATATCTACTGAATGGATATTCAAGTAATGTAGAAGCCTTATACGCTATGTGTTGTAGACTTACAATAGACGTGAACCATGTGCTGTCCAGAAATGGGGTATTCACACTCAAGTTTACCGATAAAACAATTGATGATGCAACGAGAAAACTGTTAGAGAGGGGGAGGACATCTTTTGGTATATGGGCTCTTCCGGATGCTACAGGCAGTATAGGCGTTGTTACATTAAATATGCCACGTATAGCATTTTTAAGCAAGGGTGAATGGGATAAATTTGAGTCGTTAGTTAATAGTCAATTAAAGCATGCCAGAAAGATTTTACTTACTTGGAGAAGAAGGTATGAGGTGAATATAGACTCTGGTCTTATGCCCCTAACCAAGACGTACTTAGGGCACTTCCGCAATCACTTTAATACTATAGGTATAATAGGTCTCCCCGAGGCAGCAGCCAATTTTATGCGTAATCCGGAGCTATGGATTAATGGATCATATAAGGAGATGCAGGAAGCTATAAGTATTGAGAAAGAGATGGTTTCATATATAAGGAAGAGGATTAAAGAGTTCGAGGAAAGCGACGGTTATCTCTACAATGTTGAGGAGATACCTGGAGAATCCACCGGTTATAGATTAGCATCTCTAGATATGGAGCTTTTCAAAGAGGAATATAGGAGGGGGGAGATAGCTATTCCCTCAGATGGAATAGCACCTTTCTACAGTAACAGCGTAGTACCATATTATGCCGATGTACCAATATATAGGAGAGCCATATGGGAAGGCGAGGTTCAGCAGGAGTTCACTGGTGGAGTAATGATGCATCTATTTTTGGCTGAGCAACCAGACCCATCTGCATTGAGGAATCTTATTAGGAAGATAGTTGAAAATACGAAAGTTGTATACTTCAGTATTACACCGACGATAACTGTCTGTAGAACGTGTGGTTGGAACTCTATTGGCGCACACTTTACATGTCTAAAATGCGGATCTGAAACAGAAATATGGAGCAGAATAGTTGGATACTATAGACCAGTCAGGAATTGGAATCCTGGTAAGAAAGCCGAATTTAAGCTTAGAGTCACGTATCGCGGCGTTTAGTACTTATAGAAGTGATACTGGCTCCCACCTATTATTTTTATCTATTAGAAGCCCTTTGGGCTCTGAAATAGGGTAGTACCTACAACTAAAGACGGTTATTAAAGATCCGTTAAAGAATGTTTGGATGCCGTTGGGATAGGGTTCATGTGCTCTAACCATATAGGATAAATTATTCTCTTTCAGAAATTTTTGCAGTGGTTTTTCTCCAAAGTACTTAGCTCCTCCCCCCCTCAAGCTAGGAGAAAAATATTTGACACCTTCATCCGGATCATTCCATAAAATTTCAAAGGCAATAGGATTAGATGGTATTATATCATTCTTGGGAAGATCTTTAATATCTTCAAGTTTTTCTAGATTTTCTGGTAATCCTCCGTGAAGACCGAGAATACTATTATTTATTAGCGCAGCATAGGGCATATTAGAAAATACTTCAGCGTAAAACCGATAGGTATCCCATCCATATACACTAGCAACTAGTTCCTCAAAACCATATATTTCATTCATTAGTGGTGATTCATGATTCCCTCTTAACAACACGATATCATGGCCAGCTGCTAGATGCAGTAACAGTAGGTTTATGTTCTCTATTTGATAGGGTCCTCTATCGACGTAGTCGCCAAGAAATACTTTTACCCTTACTTTCTTACTAAGTGCATTAATAGATGTTTTTACATCACCATGGGTATCTCCTATAACTAGAATGTTTTCAGCATCTATCTCAATTAATTGTGCAACATTATTAAAGAGGCTCTTTACATTATCCAGCAGTTCAAGTAGCTTATCTTTAGGTATCATAAGTCTACTATAATCTTTAATTGGAGCCTCTAACAGTCTTTCATACCACGTCACTTAGTTTTTCCCCTCTACAATATACTATTCCACGTACTCGCCGAACAAAATTCGGACAGAAATAGCATTGGAGAAAAGACACTCTTTTATTTAATATAGGACAGTCTATAGCCTCCCTTTTCATATTACTTATCATTTTCCTAGAGAGTATTCCCTTTAGCTGATTAGTTAATTCCCTCGGAACTCTCATGGATCTTTCAAGCTTTATAACAGGAATTTCAAATTTCCAGCTGGACATTAATAAATCTACTTTCCTGGTCCAATTTAAAATTATAGGAATCAAAATAAGATGTCTAGGAGCTTTTACCCTTACATTTCGTATCTCTCTTCCTCCTTGCAGAGATAATGAACTCTTCTACACCTCTTTCCCGAATCCTTTTAAGAAAACCTCTCCAGCCAAGTTCTGTTACGTTTTCCATGATTTTCATCCAGTCTAAGAGTGTTATAACTATCATTGCTATAGTGAAGATAGCTATTGATATAATAAGACTATACCAGAAATTTTCTTCACCAAGAATAATTACGATAGATTTTCCAAGATATGCTGTTAAGATGCTTATCACTATTTTTCCTAGAGTTACACTAACAAAGAACTTAGTTACATTATATCTCATTATACCGAGCAAAGCTATAACTACATCATCAGGGGAAGGTGTTGCGGCAAAAATAAACACAGCTAGAGCACCATAGTTACCCAGCATCTTCTTTAATGTTATGAACTGCTTCATTTTCTCCTCGGGAACGAGGTGAGAAGCACCATAACTTATAACGAAAACTATAAGTTTCCCTAAGCCCCCTCCTAATCCACTTACCATCCCTACTAAGACTGGATTTGATCCGGGAATATATGCTGAATAAAGATAAACGGCTACGAGGTAGGGTATTGGTATAAAGGGTATCAGGTTGCCTAGAATGGAAATTATAAATATACCTAGGTATCCACCGAATGAGTTAGCAATATTAATTAGCCAAGAGATTATATCTGACATCACCGAATAAATGTCTGCGCTGCTTTAAATTATTAGAATAAACATTGCTGAGGGCTTTGGCAGAAATGATTGAGAGTAGAGAAGTGTTGAGCAGACTTGGTTATGAGTTCTATAGCTATGAAGAGTCAGCGATAAAACCAGAGTATGTAGAAATAAGGTTTAGCGATATATTACCTAGATTACGGGAAGGTTATGGACATTCAGCTTTTATCGCTAATAAAAAGCTGTTCAGACACCAGTATCAGGCATATGAAGCCTTGCTGATGGGATATAATGTTATCTTAAAAGCTGGAACAGGAAGTGGAAAAACAGAAGCGTGGGTCTTATACTCTATTAAAGAAAGGAAAAAAACATTAGTGATATATCCCACTTTAGCTTTATCAAATGACCAGGTAAGAAGACTCAGAGACTATAGCAAGGCATTAGATTTCAAGTTAGAGGCCATAGATTCCATTAAAAGACAACAATTAGCAGACGCTGGGCTTAAGACTGCTGATATTAGGAAGAGATTAAAGGAATCTGATCTAGTGGTTACTAACCCAGCTTTCTTGCTAGTAGATATAAAACGTATAGCTAGTACACCTGCTAGAAGCTTGTTTATAGATTTTCTAAGAAAACTAGAGCTATTAGTTATTGATGAACTAGACTTCTATGATCCCAGGGCAATATCATTGCTATTATCCTTAATAAATATCATAAATATGGTTAGCGAGAATAACTTACAGGTTGTAATATTAACGGCTACTCTCGGTAATCCAGAGGAACTGGGGTTAATTCTTAAGGATATTACTGGGAGAGATTTTAAAGTAATTGATGGAAAACCATTTAGAGTGAAAAACCGCGTCATCATAATATTAGGAAAAAATCTTTATGAAATATGGAGAAGGGCTAGGGAATATAAAGGTATCTTAGAGACGGAGGGAGTTAGCCGTGATATAATAAACGCTTTAGAGGACTACAGCCTTTTTACCAGGAACGTATACAAAATTACATATATTCTGCAATCGCTAGGCATTGAGATACCTTTACCCACTATAGATTACGTTGAGATCTTAAAGAACTATTTACAAGATAAAGGAGTTACGATAGTTTTTACTCGGAGTATTTCGAAGGCAGAAGAGCTCTATAGGAAACTAAGAAATTCCTTATCAAGTAAGGAAAGAACAATGCTTGCATCCCATCATCATTTAATATCTAAAACTAAGAGAGCAGAAATAGAAAGGAAAGCTAGAGAAGGGTTAATCAAGATTATTTTTTCGCCTAGAACCCTATCTCAGGGTATAGATATTGGGACAGTTATACGAATTATACATGTAGGGCTTCCAGAGGATGTAAGAGAGTATAAACAGAGAGAGGGTAGAAAGGGTAGAAGAGAAAATATGGAGGTCTCAGAGACTATCATTATCCCTGGATCAAGATGGGATAGAGAGCTTCTATCTAGAGGAATAGATGTATTTAGATCTTGGATCGAGCTACCTCTAGAGAAGGTGGTCGTAAATAAAGATAATAAATATGGTTTAATGTTCTTCGCATTATTTAAGTTTAAAGCTGGATGGAAGCTGGATAAGGAAGAAAGAGAGCTTCTAGAGAAGCTTGGCTTTATTAGAGGACCAGAGCTAACTAAGAGAGGAGCTAAGGCCTGGTATAATATCAATTTTTACGAATTTGCTCCTCCTTTTGGTATAAAGAGAGCCTTAGTAGGTAATGGTGGTTTAAGATATCTAGAGGATATATCATTTAGCGATCTTGTCGAAAAGTTTCAGACAGGATGTTTTGACTACTCCAATGATGGAATAGTTATAGGACTAGAACTCGGAGGGAAAAGTGGAAGAACCGTAAGAACAGTAAAGATAGCTAAAATAAGTGAAACAACATTATTAAACATTGATCCACTTGCATTAGCGTATGAGGAGTATAGAAAAATTAAAACTCATTGGGGCGAAAAACCTAACATCTTCTACGACTACATTAGAGGAAAAATATGGTCAGAATCCATATGTAACGTCAAACCACCCACCGAAGGTTTTGGACGCTTCACAAAAATCCCATATAAAGTAATATGGATAGTTGAAGGCGAAGGAGGCAGGCTAGTAGATACTCCTCAAGGCACCCTTATTCTTAAGAGGAGAAGAATCATAGAGGTTCCTTCAAGTGTCTCTGGTCTTTACGAGGATTACTCTTATGGTATAATCCTGGAGTTGGACCCTAAGGAG
>JALURH010000085.1:0-19758 GCA_027017025.1 Thermofilaceae archaeon | reverse complement strand
AGCATATATACTAGTCGTTCTCAGGCAAAAACTACAGTTACCTCTTGACTCTATTTCTTATTCATTATCTAAAACCGGCGGAAGGAAGGTTGTGATACTTTGGGAGGAGTCTAGCGCTGGGCTAATTGAGAAACTTAATTGGGATAATATTCTTTCCTATGTTAGAGATCATAGTCCAGACAAATTAAGTGAAATATTATTAATGGTTGTAGATGAGGATGCTCATCTTGAGTGGCTTGGTCTTGGCGGAAGATGGGATATAGCTAAAGAAGCTGCAGAAAGAGTTATAAAATATATCTTACTTAAGCAAAAAGTAAGAGTATTTTTCAGAGAAAAAGAGGTGTATATACCTAAGCCTAGTAGGGCGCTTAAATTAATGTCGTTTGACCTAATGATGTTTCCTCTAGACACGAAAGAAGATGTAATACTTGGCATAATGGTACTTTTTGATGGCGAATCATTCTCTACAAGTAAGGCTTTTAAAGAATACTATAAGGTCTCGGGGGATTATACAGTTTTGCAAGAAGAATTAGCTAGAAAGCTTGACGAAGGTTATGTCTTATTGGTTTATGATATAGATCGAGTCAGAGAAAATTTACATAATCTAGGGCTAATCTACCTAGCGGCTCTTCTTAGCGGGCTCATAAAGATGGGGAAAGTGTTAGATGTAAAGAGGGAGTTTGAATACATCTTTGGAGAAAAGGATCTACCATTAGAGGAGGTGGTGAAGGGGATAGGGTGGAAACTCAAGTATGGGATAGGGGATATTACGATAGAATATAATAGATCTTTGTCTAAGATACGTACACTACCTTACTCACGATGGCTTAGTTATACTAGGTATCTAGTTACTAAAACCGAAGAATATCTATATGAATTAACGAAGTATATTTATCAGCTACATCTAGTAGCCGAAAATATCAGAAAATAAACTTAGGTTACTAAAAAATCAATAATACTCTTTTGCCTTAGCATATTATCCAATATTTTTGATCGATTTACAATTATCCTGAAATCAATTAATAGAAATTTTTTCAAAATGTTGATAATTTCATGTATTGATGATACTTTTACAGGTTTGCTGGATAGTGCGGCTCTAATACTTTCTCTAATCTGCCAACTTCCTACAGGAGCATAATAATCTCTTGTAATCTCCCTTATGGCTATAACTGTTGCTTGTCTTTTATTTCTGAGAAGCCACTCTAGGACAGGGAGCCGAATAGCATAATATCCTCCATCAATCTCTCCCCTAAGTTTTCCATCCCAATATTCATAAAGGTTGAAAATCTCCGGAAAATCTGTTTTAACCCATACGCTTCGGGGATGCCAGATTTCTATCATTTCAAAACTCCATGGCCCGGGAAACATGAGCAATAAGTATCTGTTCCCTAGATATCTGCTGCTAAATGCTAGTATATCATTTATCGCAGGATAACTGGTAACTTTCTTTAGGAAGATATCGGATAGTGTTTTATCAACAGCTGTTATAGCCCATCTAGTTGGAACTAGCTTCCTCTCTATTTTCCTACCGAGTAACCCCGTACTAAGTAAGCGTACAAGGTAATATACATCATTTCCTCTAGCATAAAGCTCCATCATAGCATTGCCAGCTTTAATGTAGGGATCATATAATATTCTTTCAACATATTTAGGTAAGGAGGGATTATCAACCAATCTAAATTTCTCTACTTCGCCTGAAGGACCCCTAGGTGCGATGTATGTATCAAAGTATAAGCTAGGTTTTGGAGGCTTCTTATAAACAACTTCCGCACTTACTTCTCTAATTGATGCAGCTGCACAGAACATTTCTTCAAGTAATCTAGGTCTTTTTACATTGGAGACTATGCTTGAAAATATAAGCTTAGATCTCAACCTAATTATATCCTCTAGACTAAGTTTTCCCCACCATTCTTTTGGTGAATCATAGAACGTAGCATTTTCTAAATCGTCTGTTACGTTTACACCAACTTTGACAAAGGGATAATTTCTTTCACCTACGAGTGCTGATGGAGGAGTAGCTACATAAAACTCCTTTTTAGATAGTTGATTAATCAATTTTAGATTAGCTCTGATTCTTTCCAGAATAGGACATGTAGGTCTTCCGCAGAGTTTCCGAGGTCCTTTGCATCTAGTACAAAGACTGGAGTGCATTTTCCTTAGCAAGATGCCTCAAGAATATTTTACCTCGGGGAAATAAATTCCTAGTCCTTTATTAAGAATTAACGTGCTACTGTCTTGAAAGCTTGGTACAGTTAGCCAAAACACTGAGAATATAAAAGTATGGATAAAGATGATAAATACTTTTAAACAACCAAAAACTTAATCAGTAACAAAATTTTATATACTAAGTATAAAAGTCCATAATTTATATAGGCCTTGATAGAAATACATGTAGTATGGTTTCAATTAGATCTCTACTAAGTAGGATATATACTTCTCCTGAAAAGAAAATATATGAACTTGTCCTAAAACATGCAAAAACATGTTCAATGGCTGTAAAAAGCTTCCTGGAATCCCTAAAATGTCTAAATGGTGGAGAGGAGTGTTTGAGGATGCTTAGAGAGGTATCTCAGTATGAAGAGGCAGCAGATGCTATCAGGAAGGAAGTTTTAGAGCTCTTATCTGTTAGCGGTATTCCTCCTCTACTTAGGGAGGATTTCATAAGGCTTGCTGAAAGGATAGATATGGTGGCTGATTGGATAAAGGCCGCTGCTAGGGTTCTTCAAGTTATCTATCCTCTTAAGATTTCTGATGAGTTGAAGGAAAATACTTTAAGGCTAGCAGAAATTTCCTATAGATCCGTTGAATTACTATATGAGGCTTTGACGGCCTTTGGCGTGGATTATAGGAAAGCTTTAGGTATAATTAGAGAGATCGAAGAGGAGGAAGATAAGGGAGATGAAGTATATATCGAAACTCTAGGTGTATTAGCTAAACTCCCTCCTAATATACTCTATGTAAAGTTGGTAGATGGAATAGAGAATTCTATAGATGCTTGTGAAGACGCTAGTGATGTTCTCGAAGAAATAATCGTCAGAGCTATAGGGTGAGGAATATGGATATATTACTAGTTGGGATTAGTCTAGCCTTAGCCTTCTACGTAGCTTGGAGCATAGGAGCTAATGATGAAACTATGGCACTAGTAGCTGGTAGTGGAATAGCGTCCATAGGCTTTGTTGTTTTCATAGGAGCAGTTATGGATTTCTTTGGAGCAATGATATTTAGTTATAAAGTTGAAGAAACTCTAGGAGAGAGACTCCTATCTTTTAATTTAACCGTTATGGACGTTCTAATTATAGTATTTGCCATAGCCACATGGCTTCTTGTAGCTTCTTATATGGGCTGGCCTGTTTCAACAACTCACTCAGCTGTTGGAGCTGCTATTGGCCTAGGTTTATATAGAATTGGTTTTCATGGCGTAAATTGGAACGTACTTAGTGATGTAGTGCTCGGATGGGTCTTTTCTCCATTAATTGGATTCATAGGTTCTTATGTCATAATATTAGTTGTAAGCAAATACTATAAAGAGAGAGAAAAGGGTTTCATATTTGATTTAAGAACTCAACGTGCAGCTGCTCTCCTTCTCCTTCTTTGGGCCTCCCTAACGGCTTTCTCTAGAGGTGCAAACGATGTTGCTAATGCAACGGCTTTTCTATTGTCTATAATAGACGACCCATTTCTAGTAAGGCTAATTGGTGGGGGTGGAATGGCCATCGGGCTTTTCATATTAGGTAGGAGGGTTGTAAGGAATGTTGGCTCGGAACTCGTAGAACTTGATCCCCTAACTGGCTTCTCCGTACAGATGGCTACTGCACTTATCCTGACTATAGGTACTTATCTCGGTCTTCCATTATCGGGAACTCATATACTGGTAAGTGCAATAGCTGGTGTAGGTTTAGCGAAAAAGACATGGATAAATACTAACAATTTAGGAACAATAATTCTAACCTGGCTTGCAACCTTTCCTGGGGCAGCTATAATAGCGTTTATTGCTGCGTTAATTGCGGGAATATAGCAATAATCATTATTGTTAGGTAATTATTATGTAGATCGTTACAGGGTATTAGGTTAGGGAGTATGCGTCATACAAAGATTATAGTTACATTAGGTCCTTCTTCTTGGAATGAAAATACTATTCGGAGTTTTATACGTGAGGGAGTAGATGGTTTTAGATTCAATTTTTCTCACGCAGATTATGACTCTCTTAAAGATACTATTATAAAAGTTAGAGAATTAATTGGGGATAAAGCTTTACCTATAATAGGCGATCTACAGGGACCGGTTGTTAGGCTGGGAGAGATAAATGAGTTCCCAGTTTCTAAGGGTGATATAATATACTTCATCAACTCTAGTAAAGGCAATATAGCTAACAAGGAGGTTCCAATACCCGATGGCGAAATATTTTCGCAAATACGTGAGGGGGATACATTGCTTCTTGAAAGCGGTAGAATGGCTTTCCGCATTGAAGATATTAGTGAAAAAAGGATCAAAGCTGTTGTTTTGATAGATGGAACCATAAAATCTAGGAAAACAGTAGCTATTAAAGGAAGAGAGCTCCTTTTACCATCACTTACCGACAAAGATGTTTTTGATATAAAATATTCTGTGGAGAATGGCTTTGACATGATAGCATTAAGTTTTGTTCGTAGCCGGGACGATATACTGAAACTTAGGGAAATACTAAATGATCTTGGAGCAAATTGGATGAGAATTATAGCTAAAATAGAAACTAGAAGTGCTGTTGAAAACATTGAATCTATAGCGAAAGAGGCTGATGCTATACTAGTGGCTAGGGGGGATCTTGCAATATATTACGAGCTGGAGGAGATATATAGAGTACAGAAAAGGATTGTTGAGACAGCTAGAAAGATAGGTAGACCAGTTATAATAGCTACACAGTTACTTGAGTCAATGATAGATAATCCTGTACCAACTAGATCAGAGGTAGTAGATGTTATAACAGCTGTGCATAGTGGGTGCGACGCTCTTCTTCTTGCTGCTGAGACAGCTATGGGAAAATATCCTGTTGAAGCGGTAATATGGCTTAATAAAATAATAGCTGAAGCAGAGAGGGATATAGATACATTACAGGAACCAGATGCTATAGATATCTACGAGTTACTAGCAAAAGGCGTAGCAACTATGTCAAAAATTATTGGAGCAAAAATAGTTGCCTATAGTGAGAACGGGAATACAGCCAGGAGAATATCTAAGTTTCGTCCTCATAATCCAGTATACGTATATACCTCTAGGGAGAAAACAGCTAAGTATATGTCAATTATGTGGGGTATTGTGCCTAGGCTCTGTAATATCTCGAAGAAGGATCCAATGTTATTTGAAAAACTACTTAATATCGCTGTAGATGAGAAAATACTGAATTACGGGGATATCGTTATATTTACTGCTGGTGTTAGAAGAGGGACAACAGATATTATCCGCGTTGAAAGGGTAAAAGCTTCATAGAGGCAATGAAAAATTTCATTAAATGTATATGATGAAGTATACACCGATGTATAAGTTAGGTATAGTGCTTACAGTGATTATGGTACTCGCGATATCTAGTTCACTTACCTATGGGGAACCTAAAACCCAAATCGCCATCGAGGTGTTCGTACTGAGGTATCCTGACGAAATTCCTGTTGCTAACGTCAAGGTTATTTTCTATGATTGGCAAAACCCTGGTAGGGAAGTTATTATCGGATTAACAGATAACAATGGATATATTAAGGAGAGACTTGAATCTGGGAGATACTTTGTATATGTCTTAGAGGAAAGAGAAGGTATCCTAAAGTCATTGCCAGTGAAAATAGATTTAACAGAAATCACTGCTGGAAATGTAAGTATTAAAGTATACTTGTATAAGGCAGCTACGATACCTGTGGAAGGCACAATAACTGTTCCTGGGTGGACGGGTGTTTATTGGATACAGGTATATGGTGTTGACGGTAGGAGAATAGGAGAGAAGCTTATTGGAGGAATATGTAGCAATATAAAATGTAAGGTCGAAGTTATAGATACTTTCGGTAAAACAGAGGATAGTTTCAGGATAGGTACTAGTTTAGGGTATAATGTGCTTGAGAAAAAGATTATTGTACCAGAAAATGTTCCCGTGTATCTGGTTTTATCCTATACTGTTCATAGGATTAGAGAGAGGAGGCTTTATACGTATACCTCTTCTATAGGCTCACCTAAAGAGCCTTTATTAATAACTGCTGGACGGGAAGGCATCAGGATAAATCTTGTTGAAGCTAGTATTGGAGGTGCTTTAAATAGGGTAAAGGAGGAAGTAAGCGCCGCGATAAGTAAATTATCACTATATGAATCACTTGGTTTTTACTTGCCGAAGGAAAGAGGTTTAATCGAAAAAGCGGAAAATCTAATTCAACAAGCATCTGAGGCTATTGAGGAAAAACGGTTTGATATTGCTATGGATTATTTGGATAGAGCTTATACGATCTCCCACGATGTTATTGAGAAGCAATTAATCATAATAAGTATGGTGGCTTCTGAGGGGGCAATAATAATGCCATTTTTCTTGGCGCTATTCTCTGCTATAATAGTTTTCTATATATTTGATGACAACAGGAGAAAAATGATATTCTTTCCTCTGGTTTATCTTTTATTTCAGTTAACATTTACCTACCTTTATCCGGGATTCCAATTGCTTTGGAGGACAAATAAACAATTCTTCATATACTCCTCTTCCTTTTCGCTCTTCATATTCTTCACGATATTATTCCTTATCCCACGCTACGTTAAGGAACCTGAACTTCCAGGGAAAATAAGTATACCGGGATTTATATCTTCAGCATTTTCTATCGCAAAAAGATACTCTAAGAGAAAGAGGATTCGTACCTTAATAACTATAGCAAGTATAGCTATATTAATATGGGCAATCACCGTACTTTCATCGTTCTCAACGGTGTATTCAAAGACTATTAGAGAGTTTCAAGGCGGAGAGATAAACGCCTTATATGTTAGGCGGGTTGTTGAAGGCAAAGCTGCAACATTGATCTATCCACTTGATATAGAAATCTTAAAAGAGATGGGTGCTAAAGATATTTCACCACGTTTCTACAACCTACCTAAATCAAAATTTGAAGCAGTAATATTAGCTGAGGAAAAGAAGTATGTTTTCCATAATATTGGAGGTTTTGTCCCTACAGAGGCTATATACACACCCGAGATGAAAGACTTATTTAGTAAGCTGGATAAAAAATGTATTCTTCTCCCTCTTACTAGGAAGCTCTTTGACATTGGTAGTGAAGTATCTCTATTTATTAAAGTTGGCTCTAGAAGACCAATGATGATCAACGCTGAAATATGTGGATATTTTGACGAAGAATTTTTAAAGGGAAAATTTGATGTACCAGGGTATCCTATGGTTCCTGGACATATTTTACTTAACGATACTATTCTTGTAAATATAGAGTATATTTCAGAAAAAATACCATATGATTACTTCTATTCAGTTTTTGGTCTATATAGTATTGCCTCAACACCACCCATTGGAGAAGGCTTAAGGATAGCTAATAATTACCTAGATAGGAGAGGAGGAGGATACCTATTAATTACATGTAGTGAGAGAAAGTGTTTAGAATTAAAATTTGATGTAAAAGTAGAAACTATATTTGAAAGTAACATTGCTTTCCTGGTACCACTTGCTATTGTTGCTCTAAACGTAATGATAACAATGTATGGTATTGTAGAGGAACGTAAAAAAGAAATATTTATCTTCAACAGCATAGGATTTAATCCAACACACATAGCTACAATCTTCATGGCAGAAGCCATAGTCTATGGGTTATTGAGTGGAGTTCTAGGTTATACCACAGGACTTGCAACTTTCCAGGTACTTAACAGGATAGCGCTAGAGCAGAAAATACTGCTTGTTCAGAAGCTGGAATGGTACTGGAGCTTTATAGCCATAATCATAGCCATAATTGTTGCTGCAATCGGGTCATTTAAACCTGCTATTGAAGCTGCATTTAAATACGCTCCCACTAAAGTAAGGAAATATAAGTTGGAAAAGGTGGAAAGAGAAAGGAGGGAGGAAAAATACCTTGTGGCTACAGCAAAGAAAACAATATTCATACGCGCAGAATTAAGGAGAGGAGAGGAGGAAATGTTTCGTGCCTTTATAATAACTAGGCTTCGTGAAATCAAAGGAACTCTCGAAAGAGTAGAAAATGTCGAAGATCTAGGCGAAGAAGAGAGAGCCGATGGTACAAGAATGTTCACCATAAAGTTTGATTACATAGGTCTTGCTGGAAACATAAAGGGAACTGTAAGATGTCATATCAAGGGGATATTAAAGCCTGAGGAAAAGAGATACCGAATCGAACTAGACGCGGAACCTGTAGGGAAAACACCGATGAAATATGTCGATTATGTTGCAGATCTTGTTAAAAACCTGACAAGAGATTGGGAAGTCGAGAGAAAATATCTCTTCTAACTTTCTTTCTCAACAATCCACTTGCCACTTGGTGTAAAAGCCTTAATTTTCTTCTTAATTTCTTCAATTTCCTTCCTCACACCTCTATACTTTTCTTCAAGCTCTCTAAGTTTTTGTTCAATAGCTCTCCTTTTTTCTATAATCTTTGCATACTTCACTTCAAGTTTAGCTCTCTCATATACATCTGTTGAAGAGACCAATTTCTCGTAGATATCCTTCTCTAGTTTCTCTGCTCTTAAAGATTTTTCCTTAATTGTTTCAAGCTCTTGTCTAGTTTCCTCAAGTACTTTCTCAAGCATTTTCTTCCTCTTCTCAAGTTCTTCTAAAGACATATTTTCACTCCCGTTATTTCATCAAATTGTACTAAGCCCTTTTATCAAATCTTAGCCAACTAACAAGAATATAGGAAATATATCTTTTTAACGTAAATCTATGCTATTTTAACTCAAGTAGGCGTCTTATTTTCTCTATATTTAATCCCGCACTAGATAGTTTCTCTAGACCCTTATTACTTAATGATTTTATTGTCTCCATATACTCATATGGAAAGACAACCCAAGAATCAAAAACTTTAATATAGTAGTCTGGTTTTACCTTAGCCCAAGGTTTAATATATGGCACAGCGCTCCTGACTTCAAGCGCTCGCCTAGCTTTTACATGATCTATAGCAACCCTTAATGTTTCTCCCGTATCAACAATGTCATCAACTAAAAGAATTCTCTTTCCAAGCAATTCCTTCGGCAGAGGTTGAATAAGTCTAGGCTGGTTGTCTGTTTCTCCAATATCTTTATAAAACTTTATAGTGAGTCCAGCTACGTTATCTAAACCGAGAATATCGGAGAGAATACGGCCTATGACCCATCCTCCTCTAGCCACGGCAACTAGCATATCAGCCTTAAAATCACTTTTCTTTATCTTTTTAGCTAGTTCATATACATCCCAGTATAACTCTTCCCACTCCAATACCTTTAAATTACCCATATGTAAAGACACAACATGACTAGAAAAAACTTTACGGTCCTAATTAAGTGCTAACTAATAGATGATTGTCCTGGAATTAAGGAGTTTCTAGGATTAATATAATTTAACTCTCCTTATTCTCCTAAGTATATTATCTTTATCTTTTATGTTCAAAGTTGTTAGCACATTCTCTAAAAGATCGATGGCTTCATCCATAGCTCTTATGTTTACAGGGAATGGAACACCATCTTTTCCTCCAAAGGCAAAAGAGTATTTAACTGGGTCTTTCCAGCTGGGCTCAGCACCATATATTATATCTGAGATCAATGCTAGAGCCCTGATAGTTGAAGGACCTATCCCTCTTATTAAAAGTAGTTCTTCGTAATTCATGGGCTGTAATTCATACGCTCTTTTTAGCGCATTCCAGTTTATATTCCAGGGCATTTTAAGATATCTTACCACCTTTTTCCTAGAACCTTTACCCAACCAAGTGTCAAGTGTTTTATAACCTTTTAGCTCAGATAATATCGGTGCAAGTTTTTTAGGATTTTCTCGTACTAAATCTACCGACACCTCTCTAGCTTCCCTACTCTTTTTATCGACCATGTTTAGAACATTCCTCATTCTTATACCAATGATAGCGAAGTGGGGATTTTCGACAAAACTAGAGGTAGTCATGTAATACCAGTGATATCTTCTTGCAAGCTTTAAATCTGTATTCATACCCTGTTGCACTATAGTCCAACCACCGTTTTCAGTAAATACCAAAACATGGTGGTATATAGTGAAGCCATCTTGTAGTGCTGCATTATCTACCTTTGCTGCTAACCGGCTAACTCTTTGAAGATATATAATTCTATTAGTTGATAAACCAAGCATATCTCCTTTCTCCTTAATTTCCTTAGTTGTTTGAAGAGAGTATTTACCTTTACCTCCACATATAGCAATGCCTGTTTCTTCCGGATTTAACGCCTCTTTCAGGGCTGCTAATGTTACGGTAGTAACACCGCTGCTATGCCAATCATATCCTAAGACATTACCAAGTGCTTGAAGGAAAAATGGATCCGCTAACCGTTTAAGAAGCTCGTTTACCCCGTATTCTTTAATTATTATCTTTATAATTAATCCGCCAAGTTTAACCATTCTACTAAAAAGCCATGAAGGTGCTTTGCCACCATGTAACGGTAGATCAGCTATACCACTACGTAAATTATCCACAAATAATGTAGATAACGAATAACCTTATTTTGTTAATGTAAAGAATATAGCGAAATATAAGTGATCATTATGGTTAAGATTTTTATTACAGGTACACCCGGAGTTGGTAAGACTACAATAGCTAGAAACATAGCCAAAAAAATAGGTGCTAAATTAATAAGTTTAGGTGAATTCGTCAAAAATAGAGGAGCTCTAATAGGTTATGATCCCAAAAGAGATTCTTTCATAGTAGATATTGAGAGGGGACGTCAACTACTTTGCAATGAACTGAGATTTGTTCAAAATTTAGTAATTGAAGGACATATCGTAGAGCTGGTTCCGCAAGATATGGTTGACTTAGTTATAGTACTCAGGCTTAATCCTCTAATTCTAAAAAAGAGATTAGAAGAAAGAGGCTACAGCACTCAGAAGATAAAAGAAAATGTAGAGAGCGAGGTACTTGACATTATTTTAGTTGATGCGATAAATCACTTCGATTTTGAGAAAATCTTCGAATTAGATATTACTAATTTAAGTGTTGAGAAAGCTACGAGAAGGATCCTCGAAATAATAAAGGAACATAAGGGGCCTAAACCTGGATCTGTTAATTGGTTGGAGTCTCTAAGCAAGGAGTTAGAAAACTTTCTATTTTCTAGGTAAGGAAAGTCCGGTATTAGTACAGCCATATAGCTCTAAATACATTCATGCTTTATCCGCACTAAATATTAATTCTTTGATGAATTTCTTTAACGGTGACAAGGCATTGGATGTATATAGGGAGGTAAAATCCGCTAAGCCAGAGGAACTTCCTTATCCCCCACGAAGTCTAGACCATGCAGACCACACCGTAAGAACTGCTCTAGCGGGATACCCTGAGCTCGCTGCTGACCATCTTCTTAATCCAGCATTAGCAACTTGTATATCTGAGGTTATAGGAGCAGTAACTAGACAACTTCACCTGGAATTTTTGAGGAATAAAATAGAAGACAGTGATTCAGAGGAAATTAGACGCAAAAAGATTCTTAGAAGGGCGTATGCATATAGTGTACTGCTTGAGATAGCTACAAATTTCTATGGTATTGAAAGAGAGTGGGTCGGGTTCGACGACTACGAAGTCAAGGGAAGCCTTGAAGCAATATACAATACATTAAATGAATGGGAAAATATTGAGAAAGAAGAATTTAATGGAGCTACTCCCATAGCCGAAGCTGTTGTTAAATTGAAAATAGAAGATATGAAAAAAGTCATGGCTGGTGATCCGAAAAGAATTGGAATGATTGCATGGATGGGAGAGAATATTGAGAAAAATATCGATAAAAACAATATTACTTTGAGCTACCTTGAAGCCTTAAGAAAAGAAATATGGAACAATGTTTACTATAAGATGGCTAAGCTCGGGATGTGTAGGTTTGGGAATGACTATGCAATAGGTCTAAGATGGTTAAGGCATCTTGGCTATGTACAGGTTTCAACTAATCCTCAATTAGCTGCAATAGCATATAGAGATGATCCTTCACTCTGGGATAAATTTAGAGATTACTTAAGAAAACACCCAGAGTTACTTAAAGATCCCGAGAAGAAGGCTGATGATTTAGCTATGGCAGCAACCATGTTAGCACTGTGGCCGAATATGGAGGTATTTAGACCAGTGGCCTTTCTCCTAGACTTTAGGGACGGTATGGTGAGTTATCAACTTAACCCGAATGTCGCTGATAGTGTTGAAGGAAGCCTTGAAGATGCGCTAAGGATATATTCGGCTACTGAGGAGTATTTTAAAAACTATGATGATTATCTCCTTTGGGGATGGTCTGAAATTATAGAAAGAGGAAGACCAAACATAGTCTTTAAAGTTGCTGGAAGTAGTCCCGCGGCAATAGATATAACGAGAGAATTGGAGAGCAAGGGTATCGGAACTAATAATACTGTAACATTCACTGTATCACAGCAGGTTAGGTTGATTTTAGCTAAAATTGCTGGTATGTCGGAGGCCAAGAAGAAGGGTATTAAGACCACAAAGGTTTATGAGACAAATATGGGGGGAAGGCTTGAAGGTCATTTAAGGGAATTAAAGGCTGAAGAATTGATTCGTGAAGCACTAAGAGTTTTCCCAAATCCAGAAGAGAAACTAGCTGAACTTGCCAAAAAGTTGGGTGTGCCTAAGGTTGAAGTAGGCAAAGAATGGGTAGGCCCTACGGGTTGGGGATGGGACTATATAGCAAAGACCCTTGATGAGAAGATAAAGCTTGTATCATTCAGAGCTTATTTGCGGCCATTAAATAAAGAACCATTTATAGAATTTTTAGCAGAAGCTGGTGTATGTGGGGGAACGAAGGAAGAGGTTGCTGAGTGCTTGAGGAATTGGGAGGAGGCAATAGGTATGGCTGGGACACTTGTTGCACAAAGGGTTTGGTGGATATTCTTTAGCTCTGTGAATAAACCTAAATGGATAGCATACATAATAAGAAGGTATGGGTTAAAACCTGAAGATGCAGAAGAGATAATGGATAATATTGACGAACTCCCTGCATCTAAGAGAAAGCCTATGGATACTTACTTTACTTTAGCTAGAAACAATATGACTAATACAGAGTTTCCGAATCATCAACTTAACGTTCTCAAGAAATCTTTAGAGCCAGGGTTTGATTTTATGAAGTACGATAATGCTATAATGTTTGAACATGATCCAAGGTATCTAGAACTACTCTTGACCATAGAAGATTTTAGAAAAGCATATGAGCTCACACCAGACCTTATAGAAGTTTTGAAAGAAGCTGGCGTAGATATTGGAGGAATGGGTACTGGGGGTCTAAGACCTGAGGAGTGGGGATCATTTGGATCTACAGTGAAGACGATGAATGGCTTTACCGAGGCCTATAATAAGTTTAGGGACAAATGTGTAGAACTTGCAAAAGAGGTGGCTAAAGAGGTATTCAATTAAGTATCAGCAGCAATTTATTTCTCTATTTTCTTTAACATTAAGAGTTGATGGATGATGTCTAGGTCTATACAATATATTCTGTTACTAATGATAATACTATTGTCAGTAATATTTCTTAATATGTACCTAGTAGTATCAAAAGAGGTATCTGCTCCCAAGCTCAAAGATATATATCTAGGAATAGATCTGGGCGAGGAGCCTCGAGCTTTTCTCTATGATGATTTATTGAATGGAAGAATAATTCCTCTCTATTTATACTCCTATGGTGAAGAGATTATTCTCTGGTTAGGAGAATATGGACGAATAAAAAACATAAAGTCGTGGATAGAGGATAAAACCATTATCGTAGTTATAGAAGTTGAGAAGGGAGAAAAACGTGCATTAAAATATATAGCAAACAAAGACACAGAAATTTACCTAGCAGTATATACGAATGAACAAGTTATATACTATCCTCTAGCTAAGATAACTACAAAATCAAGGATAATGGAGATAGATGGAAATAGTAGCAGTGACTCTAAAATATCTATTTATGCTCTACCGAGTCCAGACATAATAAATATATCAAAAATAGAATTGAAAAGAGGATATTTATTATGTGAAATTAAGACTTTGCATGATGGCTATTTTAAGGCAAGGATCCTTATCGATCGTTTACCCATATTTACTCAGGGATATGAGAGACCTAAACAGTCAGATCACGTATTCATAATAAACAAAAAATGCAATACCTATAGATGGTTGCCGGTAAAATCCGGAGAATATCATTTATCTATTCCTTGCTAAAAGAGGTATATTTTTAAGCTGGAGAGTATATAATTCTCTGCAGGCGATGGGGGCTAGAATATTTGGGGTGGGAGTAGGAAGACATTTAATAGTAGAAATGTTCGAATGCGACCCAAAGGCTCTTGATAGTGTAGATGAGGTAAAGAAAGCTCTTGTAGATGCAGCTGTAGCATCAAATAGCACAGTTGTTGGATATGATTTCTACAGATTCAAGCCTCATGGAGTAAGTGGATATGTACTTATAGCTGAATCACATATATCTATACACACCTGGCCTGAATACGGTTATGCAGCTGTTGATGTTTTTACATGTGGAGAACACACCAATCCGTGGAAAGGGCTGGAAGTACTCAGGGAACGCTTTAGAGCAAGAAAGGTAACTGTAGTCGAGATAACAAGGGGTATAGGAGTAAAACAGTATGAAGGATATTGGATACCAGAATTACAAAGAATCCGAGCAATTGCTGAGGGCTAAGATATTTTATAATATTTTTAATATAATATTGGATAGGGTAGCTAGCTGCAAGACCGGTGATATCTCTTGATACCACTACATGATGAAAATAGGTCCTATAGTACTCCACTCATTACCTATATTTTAATAGCTATAAATGTTATAATATTTTTTTATTTTTATCTTCAAGGCCCAGTGAGCTATCAAAAAATTATATTAAAATATGGAATGATACCTATATACATATTGTTCGGAGAAAAACTATATACGCTTCTTACAAACATGTTCCTGCACGGCGATTTCATGCATTTAGCAGGAAACATGCTGTATCTTTTTATCTTTGGAGATAATGTTGAGGATGCTTTTGGACACTTCAAATACCTTATATTCTATATCGTATCGGGGCTCGGAGCAGCAATTATACACATATTATCTATATTCCTTATGCCTCCAGAGATGCAAAAATTAGCACTTAGAGTACCTGCCATTGGGGCTTCAGGAGCGATATCAGGGGTTTTAGGAGCATATATGATCCTTTATCCGCATGCTAGAATAAAAACGCTAGTTATGTATTGGTACATTACTATAGTTTCCATACCAGCCTATTACTATATAGGCTTTTGGTTTATCTATCAGTTGTTCATGGGCGTTATCTCTCTTCAATTACCCTTAGGGGTGGCTTTCTGGGCACATATAGGTGGCTTTATGTGCGGTGTTATCTTAGTAAAGCTTTTGGGTGTACGACCTAGAAAACCTAGACCTAGGTACTATATCTACTATTATCGTGTACCTATCGAGTAGGCAACTTAGTCTTTATATGCTATAGCTGAAATCTCTAATTTAACTCCCTTCGGCAAATCCGCTACTTGTACAGTAGTCCTAGCTGGAGGTTTTTCAACGAAATATTTAGTATATACTTTATTAAACTCTTTAAAATCATTTAGATCTCTCAAAAAGACGAATATAGATACCACGTCTGATAATGTATAACCAGCTTCCATTAAAATGGCTTTAATATTTTCTAATACACGTTTGGTTTGTACCTTTATATCCCCCTCAACTACTTCATTTGTAGCCGGGTCAACTGGTATTTGACCAGCTATGAAGAGAAACTTTCCAGCTTTTATAGCCTGACTATAGGGACCTATAGGCCTGGGTGCTTTTTCCGTGAATATAGGTATTCCACCCATATCTATTCACCAGTTTGTATGAGTTGAAAATCTAAGCCTAATTCCTTTAACTTAATTAAAACCCTATCGATAATCTCCCTATTAGGAATCTCTAACCCTAGGGTAACTTCAGCCATACCTGGGTTTACTAATGGATTTCCTCTCTCATGGTCGATCGATACAATATTTAAACCATATTCTGCTATAACATCTACTACTTTCTTTAGTTGCCCAGGACGGTCTAGAAGCATCCCTCGAATCTTTACCTGTCTCCCCTCTAAGTAAAGACTTTTCTCTATAATCCTCGATAAAAGTGATAGATCCACATTACCACCACTAATAAGAATAACCGATTTCTTATTACCTATATCCACTTTACCTGAAAGAATAGCAGCTACACCTAGAGCACCAGCTGGTTCGGCAACAACCTTCACCCTTTCTAGTAATAAGAATACTGCTTTGGCAATCTCTCTATCATCTACAATCACCATGTCATCGACGAGCTCCTTAATAATTTTAAAGGTTAATTCTCCTGGTTTTTTAACAATTACGCCATCAGCAATTGTAAAAACATGAGGTGTTTCCACAATTTTACCCTCATAATACGAAAGATATGTCGAGGGCGCTCCCTTAGGTTGTACTCCAATTACCTTTACTGAGGGCTTAAGCTTTTTTAAAGCAATAGCAATGCCTGAGATTAATCCACCTCCACCTACGGGGACGATGACTATATCCACGTCTTCTAAATCTTCATAAATCTCTACACCAATTGTACCTTGTCCAGCAATTATGTCTGTATCATCAAATGGGTGAATAAATGGTACTCCCCTTTTCTTCGAGACTTCATAAGCCTTGCTGTAGGCTTCATCATATATCTCTCCATATAGAATTACTTCAGCACCATAACTTTTTGTAGCTTCAACCTTATAGAATGGTGTATAACGTGGCATGAATATGGTTGCTTTAGAACCTAACATAGAAGCAGAATACGCTACTCCCTGTGCATGATTGCCTGAGCTAGCTGTGATACAGGAATTATATCCCTGCTGTGTCAGTTTCCATAACTTATAGTATGCTCCTCTTACCTTAAAAGCACCTGTTTTCTGGAGGTTTTCCATCTTTAAATAGACTTCACCACCAGTGATGCGTGAAAACGTCATAGAACGTGTAAGAGGTGTTCTATGAATGGTATTTCTCAAAACATTTAATGCTTCCCTAATCTTTACACTAATGTCATCAACTAGGCTCATATCAGGCTCAAATTAATTATATCCATCTTCATTAAAATTAATGAATACCTAATGAGATGTACGAAAAGTTTATAAATACTACTTAGGATATAATTAGTGGGACCCATCCCTGTGAGCCCCTAGTAACTGCATGATCCCATATACGGTGATACCCTAAAACAACATAATACCTGGGCTCTCCCTGGGTACACGGCGCACAGTGCGTGCAGCGCCGTGGACGCCTCAGGGAGGGAAGTGATGGGGAGGGGGGAAACCTTTATTTTTCTCCTTCCACAACTCTGATATTCTCCTTCACCTTATTTGCTCTATTTGTAAGTTCCCACCTATTTCTTAACCCCTCTATACCCGGTCTCTCAATAAGGTAGGATACTGCCGCTGAAGCTAGGGCAGCGGCACTCTCTATGCTTCTAGTCTTTTGGTATTCTATTGAAAATACTGTTGTAAATACGTCTCCTGCTCCTGTAGTATCTACTACTCTATTAGGCTGAGCAGCTGGAACATATATCACTTTTTCTTTCGTGGCTATGTATGCTCCATTTTCACCCTGTGTTATGAGCGATATTGTAGCTCCGTCTTCAACAATTTTCTTAGCTAGTTCTATGGGATCTGATGTACCGTAGAGAACCCTTGCTTCATACACTTCTGCATGGACAATATCTGAAAGGGATATTACCTTAAAGACATCTTTAGTAGCTTCAAGTTCTATTCTTTTCTTATTCACCACCCTACGTAAATATCCTTGTACATCACTTACCGTCATCAGGGATTTCTTAGATATCATTTCTATAGCAGGTAAAGTAACCTCACCAATAACCGAACCTATTACAGCTATATTACCTTCAATATCTTTCACAGGAATATCGTTGATCCCCATATCTGAACACTTAGCTTGTAGGAACAATGTTCTTTCCGTATTCTTATAGACAAGTTTAAATCTTGTTGTAGGTGAGTCTTCTTTAACTCTTATACCAGATATATCTATCCCACTTCTAGATAGAAAGATAAGATATTCATCTGGAAAATCTAATCCTATCTTAGATATTATTTTGGATTGAGCGCCATGTTTTATGCCGGCAAAAGCGCCATAGATCACTGTTCCTCCCATTGCTCTACGTGTCTCATCATTCCTTACGATGGTATCAATTACTATATGCCCGATTAAGAATATCTTCATATCCTCCACCATTTGAACAACTTCTTATTTTGGATTCAATACTAAGCATTAAATCCTCCGCTTAATTATTGTCCTAGCAAAATATACAACTTTTAAGAAACCTTTGTTTTCCTTTTATATAAAAATGAAGGTTTATTCACCGAGGATTTCTACTATAATTCTCCTATACGTTCTTGGACCATCCATTTCTACTAAAAAAATATTTTGCCATGTACCCCTAATTATTTTTCCATTCTTAACCGGGAATATCCTAGCTGAGCTGAGAAAGGCAGATCCTAGATGTGCAGCAGCATTATCATCTATCCTATTGTGTAACCATTTTCCATTTTCTGGAAAACTTTCTCTGATTTTTCTAAGGATATCACTCATTAAGCCACCTTCATGCTCATTAGCTATTATCGCGGCGGTAGCATGTGGAGCAAAAATTAAACACATTCCATTTCTAATTCCGCTCTCCGCAACTGCTCTCTCAACATCATATGTGATATCGACTAAGTCTAGTTTCTTGCTAGTACTGATGGTAAGTTCTTTGAAGTATACTTTCATTTAGATCACCAAGGGAATAAGCAACTATACCCTTATTTGTGTATACCTCCCTGGAAATCCCTCAGCCATTATAGAGATATTTTCAACAGATCCAGCAAAAACCCTTATTCCAGCTTTAGCAGCCCTGAACGCAGCTCTTAGTTTTCTGCGAATACCTTCAGTGACATCAAATCCTCTACTGCTCCCTATATAAATTACGGTATGGGGAGTCACTACACTAAGCAGCTTAGAACCAACTTTCCCGGGGGGAGCATTATAGATACCTCCTGAACCCATTACGTAAATTAACGTATCAGCACGTTCTCTCAGAGCTATTTCAGCAGCCAAATCATCACCAGATAAAATACTTACACCCAGTTTTTCATCAACCACAACGTCTCCGTAGAGTATGGGTACTCCATTGATCTCTAAGATTTTTTCTAAAATAGATAAACTGAGAGACTTCATTTTACCGTCAGAATTATAGGCAATAGCAGATGTCTGAAGCGATACCGCTGGTACATTATTTTTTAAAAACATATTTATTATCTTAAGGTTTAAGTAGCTCATCCAATACCTTGTCCATGCAAATCCTCTTAATTTGTAACCGTTAAATCCTCCTCTACCTAAATTATATTTAGCTGCAATAGGGTGACCAAAGCTTCCTCCTCCATGAATAACAACTATTCTCCAAGATTTATTATAGAGCTTTGATATTTCACTAACTGCTTTTACTAAATTGGTGTATCTTATTTTGAAAGGCCTCGATTTATCCGTTATAGCTGATCCACCCAATTTAATTACTAAAAGTTTTCTCATAATACACACCGGGGTATAAAGGGGTATTTAG
>JALURH010000084.1 GCA_027017025.1 Thermofilaceae archaeon | reverse complement strand
TTTACTTGTCGAGAAATTTGGAGGAGATAGCTCTAAAAAGTCCTTTCTTAAGGGATCTTCATCCCTTTTATAGTGAATTATTAGAACTAACGATAAATTCTGATGAATATAAGCTTTGTATGTCCAAGATATTATATGTCTCAAGTATTATAAAGAAAATTAATAAAGAAATTTTAAGAGAAATGCGGTATGTTAGGGATAAAAAAGAAGTTTTAGCGTTAGAGAGGAGATTTTTTGGTAGAGTATATTCCCTTCTTAGAGATCTTGATTACTGTTTTAGGAGAGTTAGGTACTATCAAAAGGAGTTCCTTAAGTTACCTTCTATTAATCCGTATATCCCGTCAGTTATAATAGCTGGTGCACCAAATGTAGGTAAATCGTCTCTACTTAGGAGATTATCTAAAGCGAAGCCTGAAGTTCAACCATATCCCTTTACGACTAAGAATATTGTAGTGGGGCATATGATATATGATGGAGAGAAAGTACAGGTAATAGATACTCCAGGTTTACTTGATAGACCACTGGAGAATAAAGGGAAAATAGAGCTTCATGCAATTTTGGCTATTAAATTTCTAGGAAACGCAATAATCTATGTTTTTGATCCAACTGAGACATGTGGTTTTCCACTAGAATATCAACTAAATATATACAAAGATCTCTGTAAGTTCTTTCCTAAGGTAAAGAAAATTATTATTGCCAATAAGCTTGATATTCTCGATACTGCTCGTTTAAATAAGTTCCTTAGGCTTATACCCGAGAATAAGTATGTCATTTTTGTATCCGCGCTACATGGTATAAATATAGACTATCTGAAAGGGACCTTAATCTCGTATCTAGAAGTATCTAACAGGTGATGTAGCACCACAGGCCATACATTTAAGATACATTATCTTCTTTTCTTTCATAAGTATTGTGTCAGGACTGTTACATACGGGGCAAATAACGTATTCCTTAAAGAAACGTTCAAGTAATCTATTGAGGGTACGTGGAGAAACTTCCCCCTGAAGAGCCGCGGCTTGTTCCTCTATTACTCCTGGAACACCTATTTCTTTAAGAAAATATCTGAGGAATAAGCGTGGCTCTCTATTTAGTTTATCAGCTACTTGTTTAAAGTTAACTATGAATGTTTTTTTCCCGGAAATTATTACCTCAAATTGTGGTAATATAAAACGCTCACCCTTATTTCTCTGTGGTTTCTCCGGTAAATATTTATAAGCCCTTTCAAGTAACCAGCTATAATCCAGATAGCTTTTCTCTCCCCACATCTAGTATAACACCATCATGATAAGATAGGAAAGCTTATAAGTTAATTGTTTCTATTGCCTCGCTGGTGTAGAGGTAATGAGATTTTGTCCTAGATGTGGATCCTTAATGGTACCCACTACAACCGATGGGAAAAAAATACTAAAATGTAGGTCTTGCAGCTACGTATTAACATTTGAGAAAAGGTATTCAAATGGCTATAAGATAGTTTCTACGGTAGAGAGAAAACCCTTGGACAAAATAGAGATAATAGAGAATAGCATAAACACCCTTCCAGTTGTTTCCTATAAATGTAGCCAGTGCGGAAATGATAAAGCCTATGTATATGAGATACAAACAAGAGCTGGAGACGAACCTGCTACAAGAATATACATATGTACCAAATGTGGGCGTAGATATAGGGAATACCAATAATAACGGATACATTAATTGACTTCTTGGTATTATAGTTCATGGTAGATAGATATGAAACTGAGGTTTGCTTTTCCAGATGCTAGAGAATGGAGATACCTAGTTGAAAGTCTTGCAACAATAATTGATGAAGCAAATTTCATAGCAACAAATGAAGGGTTAAAGCTTAGAGCTCTAGATCCAGGGAGGATAGCTATGGTAGACTTATTCATCCCTAAAGAGGTTTTTGATGAATATGAAATTGAAGATGAGGAAGTAAAAATTGGTTTAAACTTTGATGATCTCAACAAAGTTATAAAGAGAGCTAAAGCTGATGAGAAGCTTCTAATGGAGGTCGCCGAGGATAGATTGAAAATAATTCTATGGGGGAAGGCTGTGAGAACATTCTCTTTGCCTCTCTTAGATATAGCTGGAGCGGAATTACCAACACCCAAACTTAGCTTCACTGTGATGGCGAAGATGCTTAGTGATGCATTAAGAGATTCACTTAAAGATGCTTCTCTAGTAGCTGAATCTGTACGTTTTGAAGGAAAGGAGGATAAGTTATTAATGAGAGCTAAAAGTGACAAAGGAGAAGTTGAGGTAGAGTTTAGTCTTGAAGCCGGGAGCCTATTAGATTATGAAATAAAGGAGGCTGCCGAAGCAAGTTATGGTCTTGATTTTCTTGAAAAAATCGTGGGAAAAGCTTACCGCGTTAGCGAGGTGGTTACTTTAGAGTTTGCAACCAATATGCCGATTTCTCTATCATTTGACGTAGCTGGAGGCGGAACTCTAAAATACCTTCTAGCTCCCAGAATGGAGGCATAAAATGAGAGTAATCCTAACGCTAGAAGACTATATACATTACCCTTTTCTTCCAGAAGCTATTGAAAGAGTAAAAAGCCTTGGTTTAACCATAGAAGAATTGGGAGAGGGAGAGCTTGGTGAAGAAATAATTGAAAATGCTAAGAATAAAATACTCATGGCTATTAAAGAGAGAATATTACCTCCATATCTAAATGACCCAGACATCGAAGTTGCATCGTTTTTAGCATCATTAATAATTCTTTCAATTATAGGAGACTCTAGGCTCATAGAAAGATACTCCATAGTCTTTTCGAAGAGTGTTTCAAGATATCTAAGTGAGGATTATCCTGAGAAAATTATATACATAGGATCTAAGCTTCTTGGCTGGCAAATAATAAAAAATAATTCAACCATAAAGCTAAGAGTCTGGAATTACGTAAATCACCTTCCAGAATTTAAGGGACGATGGAAGCTGATTAACAAGCCTCTAGACAGAGGATGGATACATGTTACCTATAAGGAACTGGTTCGTCTTCTAGAGAATGGAATAAGACTCTATATTAGAGATATGATTGAGAGGGTAAATATTAGTCCATCGGAGTTACCAGATAACATATATAGAGCTGTAGAAGAGATTTCTTCAACTTGGGGTTCTATGCAAACTGAGTTGGAAAAGATAAGAATGAGATTAGGTAAAGGAAGGGAGTTAGAGGTTTATCCTCCGTGTATAAGGACTATGATGAATGAGATAAAAGCTGGGAGAAACATTACGCATAGCGCCCGTTTTGCTTTAGCAGCTTTTCTATTAAACATAGGGCTGAGTGTTGAAGAGGTCTTAGAAATATTTAAGTTGAGCCCAGACTATCGGGACGACATAGCAAGGTACCAAGTTGAACATATAGCAGGACTCAGAGGTTCACGTACTAAGTATACAACGTATAAATGTGTAAACATGAAGTCACTAGGTCTATGTAGATGGCATTGTCAAGGTATATCGCATCCATTACAGTATTACTTTAAGAGTATTAGAGGTAAACCCCCCTATGTCTCTGAGGAGAGTTAACATTATCCCTTTCATTAAGAAGCTTTTCTCCAGCTATTATAAGCTAAGTAATATATTTGCTCCATCTAACATGTCTAACCGTGAATTTGGTTTTTCTTTTTTTGATAAACCAGGGATGATCAGGCACATATCATTTACTAACAGTAATAACTTAAAGGAATATTTAATATCTAATGTTCCGAGTAACGTTTACTATTCTTCTGCATACTATATGAATCCATATGCTAACAACATGCATGAAAAGGGATGGTTAGGAGCGGATCTAATTTTTGACATAGATGTGGATCATATAGAAACACCTTGCAAGGTCAACCATGATATATGGCATTGCAAAGCATGTAATCACACTGGATGGGGTAATGTTGATAAATGTACAGTATGTGGAAGTGAAAGAGTAGACAAGAAAACATGGGTTTGTGAAACATGTATTAACGTAGCACGTGATGAAGTACTTAAATTATTAGATTTTCTAGAAAATGATTTTGGCTTATCAAGTAGTGAATTACTAATTGTATTCTCAGGCCATAGAGGCTTTCATATCCATGTTGAATCAGAGCTTGTACGTGAGTTGGGACAAGATGCTAGGCGGGAAATAGTCGATTATGTAAAGGGGATTGGTATTGAGCCCCTATTATTTTTGGAAAAAACTAAGGGAGGATATAGATATAGATACTCAATAGGGGATCCAGGATGGTTTGGAAGATTAGCGAGAGCATTATTAGCAGAGTATCCATTACTGGGTGGCTTAAATGAAGAAGCTATATCTGAAGTAGATCCTGAAGACATAATAAGATCTGTAGTTCTACCGATGAGTACTTGGAAAACGATTTTTGAGAAATTAGTGAGAAACGAGTCTGTCTATGTTGACGAGAAAGTTACCATTGATATCAAGAGACTAATCAGATTGCCCGAGTCTCTTCACGGAAAAACTGGACTAAAAGCTGTGAAACTATCTGCTTATGAACTAGAAAACAAGGATATTATAGAAAAAGCTAAGGTTTTTCGCGAAGGATATGTTAGACTATATGTTGAGAATATTCCCCGTATAATTCTGGACGAAAAAATAGATATTTCCAAAGGCATTATCGATGTTCCAATGTATCTCGGGATATATATCCTCCTAAATGGTAGAGCAGAATTAATTAAAGTATACTAGGTATTCTTAAGTTGACAGAAAGTATCTCCCTATGGGTCCCTGAATTATGGAGTATTCCAGAATACTCTCAGCGTTCCTACGTGAGCTAGAAACAACTGATATAATAGAGCTAGAAGTAGATTTTTATAAAAATGCTTTAAAATATGCTCAAAGAAGGGCTAAAGAAGGGAGAATTGGGGAGAGAGAGGCAGAACTTATTATAAAGACCCTTGAAAAACTTTTTCTTTTAAGACTTGAAAAAGAAGTACAGTATATAAGGAAAACAGGTAAACGACCTGATAT
>JALURH010000083.1 GCA_027017025.1 Thermofilaceae archaeon | reverse complement strand
TTAACCTGGTAGATAAGCTTGTGGATGCATATATGCGTCCCTACATAAACCTGACTACGGTGGCTAGCGATATAAATCTCCTAGTCGAGTTCATAGAGAAATATAGCATTAAAACAGCAATAATATCTAATACAATGCATTCACCTAGTACATACGAGGTTCTTAGGCGCAATAACATACTTAACTATTTTAGCATAGTCATATTATCCGATGAAATCGGTCTGCGGAAACCCGATCCCAGGGTTTTCTATAAAGCTCTAGCGGAGCTTAGAGTAACTCCAGATGAGGCAGTTATGGTGGGTGATGAGGAAGACGATATCTTGGGCGCAAAGAACGTTGGTATAACTACTATAGCCTACGAGGGTTTCCATGGGTATGAGGGGGTAGAACCGGATTATATAGCTAGGAGCTATAGGGAGGTTATAGAACTTCTATATAACCTATTGTAGCTTTTTAGACTATTTTTTCTTCACTCTGCATCAGGATGGTAGATATCTTCTCGATAAGTAGTGTCAGGATATATGTGGTTATGAGAATCAACAATAGGGTTATTGGCGACTCCAATGGCAAAATAGGCTCGTATACTGTTAACTCCCACGTAAGGAAGCTTATGAGTGGAGCAATTACTATATAAAGTATTAGGAACCTGAACATAAGCATGAATGTTGATCTATATGACACAACTTGCCTTATGTCTTCACTAAAGCTTTCGAAAACTTTTTGCATAGCAACTAGGAACGATGCTAGAATAAATATTGAGAGAATATAATTTAACATGGGTAGATGTATACTCCTCTGCAAGGCTAGGGCACTATAGCTAGCTATTAAAGTTGTACTTAAACCCAGTAGATCCTTCTTAAATCTTATATCAGCTTTAGTCACCATCACGAACTTATTAGCTCCCGAACTTATCTTTTCGAGAGAATAAATAATACTTCTACTCATTTTCTTCATTAACTTATCTATTATCCTATTAAGGTTGTTTACAATGTATGAGACGAATGTAAGATTGAAGGCGTAGGCAAACATTGCTGCATAAGCTAAATCCGCTGGGATTAAACCTCCCTTCCCTATCAATGACGCAAGAACCACTAACCCGAATTCCCCCGTATTAGCTAAGCTAAGTGACAACATGAAGCTGTGTTCCACCTTCAATCCCCCCATGAGGGAAGCTAAAAATACGATCACGCTCCTCAGTATGAATGCCATAAACGCTAGGAATATCCCCTCCAGAACCACTTTGGGTAATAGCTCAAGTGTTAGTACTTCTCCTGAGTGAGCTAAAGTAAATGGTAGGGAAGATACAAACCCCATTAGTGCTAGAACAAAGTAGCTTTCAATTGCTTTAAAAGCTTCCTCATTAAATTCCCTTAGGGAAAGAGCTATAGCGCCAATAAAGACTGGTATAGCCTCTGGTATCTCTAGTACCTCAGCTAGAGCTATTAGTATAGCTAAATATAGTATCGAGATAAGTATTCTAGCATCTATCCTCTCAATGGTGTCTATAAATCGGTCGAAGGGTTCACTCAATATATAGAGTATTGGGATAAGAAATAGTGTTACAGAAACCAAGAAACTTATTTTCTCCTTACCTAGAGAAAAGCTTAAACTAGTAAAAAAACCAACTGAGAGTAGGAAAACAGCTAGCGCATCCTCTAATACTGACAGAGTAATACCGTATTGAGCAAGTCTCTTATCACCTATCCTACCTAATTCAAGTACAAAGGCTTCATTTGATGCAACCATAATTGCAGCTATAGTGACTGCTAGAGTTAGCGGGAAGAATATAGTTAACGTGTAGAATAGGGAGAGGAATAGAACGGCTTCTACAAGAAACATTATTAGTACTCTCTCTTTATTCTCTCTGATGAAATGAGGGTTGAGCTCTAAGCCAGCAATAAATACTATAAGTGCTGCTGCGAACCCAGAAATACCTGAGATAAATGGATGTATTTCTAGCCCAACGATAGAGGTGGCTAGTGATGAAAGCATTAGGGCCGGGAGGATAACAACAGCCCTATATTTAGCGTAGAATATAGCTAGAATACAAGCTAGCGTAAGATGGATGAGTGAGCCTATTTCTCCAGGTATACTCACGGTTAAAATTGTACCTAGTTGTAGTATTTAATCTATCTATCTAATTCTCCTTCGATAGATCTCCGCTGGAGCTAGCAAACACGTCAAATAATGTTCTCTGCTTCCTTCCCCCACCTAGGTGGGGGAAGCTATCCCTAACTGGTTTATAAACCTTCTTAAAGAATTTTTCTTGGTCGAGCAGGGTCTCCCTACTAAACTTACCTACATAGTCTATGGCTTTTCTCCATGCCTCCTTAAACGGTATTACTGGATCTATCCGTCTAGCAATTTCTCTCATAAAGTCATCTGGAGTTTGCTCTTTTCCACCTATCATGAAGTAGCCGCTTGGACCCATGAAGGCTACCTCGTTGCCAACGTGAACCACAGGCTTATTTCCTTCAATATTTTCTTTAACTTCTCCAGTAATCTTTTCCCTACCTGCTGCTTTAACGCCTCTACCATACCTCTTTGCCCATGCATAGAATATAGCACGGTTTAAGCCGAAGGAAAGAGCCTTCTCATAGTCGCCCGTTAATAAATAATATCTTGCTGCCTGCAGTAAAGCCATCACCTGGAATCTTCCAATTCTTTTCTCAGGTTTACTCATCAAAGGGAATTATATTGAGGCTCGATAAAAAATAAACTTTAGAAATTGTGACTGAATATACTTTGTTGATGCCTAAAATCTGTAATATACTCTTTGATACAGAGCCTCCACCTGCTATCGTAGTAAAGGCTTCACTCACTGGGTGTAAGCCGGTGGTTACATTACCTAAGCGTACATCTATCAGAGTTCTCTACGATCCTTTTTGCCCAGCATGTGAGAGACTTCTTCTTTACGTGATGGATATAGGTAACCTAGAGGTTAGAGCTGAGATATATACTAACCATATTCGCGAAATAATATCTCTCACTGGAACCGTTGTTGTTCCAGTCACTATAGCTGAGAACGGTAGGTGGATGAGGGGGTGTCCTAAGGGCTTCGATGAGTTCTATAGGAGGCTAGTTGGATTAATTAACCTAGAAGAATAGATAACTGTTTATAGTTGAAACTCTTATTAGCCTTCTGATGCAGGAAAAATCATCTAGGATACCTGGGTTCTACAAACTATCCCTAGAGGAGAGGCTAAGACTTGTAGCTGATTTCGCAGGTTTATCTGGGGAAGAAGTAGAGACTCTGAAGAAAGTAGGTAACTTAGACCTTAAGATAGCTGATATTATGATCGAAAATGTGATAGGGACTATGGCGTACCCGTTTGCCGTAGCGGTTAATTTCTTGATAAATGGTAGGGACTATCTGATACCCATGGTTATTGAGGAATCCAGCGTAGTAGCTGCTGCAAGTAACGCTGCCAGAGTTATGAGGCGGGATGGAGGAATAAGAGCTAGAACTACAGGTCCCTTAATGATTGGGCAGATACAGGTCCTAGGGTTAAGAGACCCCTGGTATCAGAGAATGATAGTACTTGAACATAAGGAAGAAATACTTGACTTAGCGAATGCTCAAGACCCTGTACTTGTAAAGCTCGGTGGGGGGGCCAAAGATGTTGAAGCAAGAGTTGTTGAAGGACCTAGAGGCCCTATGCTAATAGTTCACCTCATAGTAGATGTTAGAGACGCTATGGGCGCTAACGCTGTAAATACTATGGCTGAAGCGGTTTCCCCCCTGATTGAGAAGATCACGGGGGGTAGGACGCATCTCAGGATAATATCTAACCTAGCGGATAAGAGGCTTGTGCGAGCGTGGGTAAAGGTCTATAAGGAGGAGATTGGAGGGGAAAATGTAGTTGACGCTATAGTAGATGCGTGGGCGTTTGCTGCCGCCGATCCATACCGCGCAGCTACACACAATAAGGGTATAATGAATGGGGTTATAGCTGTAGCATTAGCTACAGGGCAGGATCATAGAGCAATTGAGGCTGGGGCACATGCATATGCTGCTAAGGATGGTAGATATAGGCCTCTCTCAGTCTGGGAGAAGGATAAAGACGGCAACCTTGTTGGAAGCCTCGAGATGCCTATGGCTGTAGGCATAGTTGGTGGTGCAACGAAGGTTCATCCCGTAGCTAGGATAGCCCTTAAGATACTAGGCGTAAAGACGGCAACAGAGCTTGCAGAAGTTATGGGAGCTGTTGGGCTAGCACAGAACTTCGCTGCTTTAAGGGCATTGGCGACAGAGGGTATTCAGAAAGGACATATGAAGCTCCACGCTAGGAACATAGCTGTAATGGCTGGTGCAACAGGAGAACTAGTTGATAGAGTTGCTCAAATAATGATTGAGGAGGGTAAAATTAGGTTCGATTACGCAAAGGAGCTTATTGAGAAGCTCTCCAAGGAGGGGGAAGTAGGTAAAAACTAGTCTTTTTTTAATACATCCCTTAGTATCTCGCTTACATAAATCTTATATTCCCTTAAAACTTCATCATTAGCTAAAATCCTCTTAATATCTTGTGCTTTAATTCTAATGTAGAGATCTCTATATGTCTTCCTAGAGTATATCTCCCCCCTAATTCTCTCCTCAGCAGTAATTAAATTAAGGTTCTCCAGTCTTCGGACAGCTTTATCCAGTAGATCTGGGGTAAGAACATAGGGCATAACGCCTCTATGAAGAGAAAGTATGGAATTTGGTAGTTCACTAAGCCATAGTACATCGTGGAAGGCTATTAACGCCCTAAGTATATCTAGTGCCACCATATCTACTTCTCTATCTGATCTCTTTAGCTCAGAGATTACCTCTTCAACGTTCATTTAATCTACCAAGTTGATAGAGAAAAACACCTTAATATAATACTATGTTAAGGAGAAGCCTACGATAGGTTCTAACGCTATTTTAGTATTTAGGTTCGCAATGTTTTTTCTAAATGAAAGAGCCTCTATAGGTTTATCGGTGGTTATAGCATCTACCCTCATTTTAGAGACTCTTGCCAGATCCCTCGTAGAATCTATTACCCATGCAATAACTTTTATACCAAGGCTATGTGCCATGCTAACAATCGTGCTCCTAAGTGTGGGGAACTTAACGTTAAAGAATTCTCCACCAAGCTTCTTTGCCTGGAATAGTTCATAGGGACCTGCACGGTTATACGTTAATGCTATCCTAGCATCTCTATAAAGATTTTTTATTCTCAATAGAGACAGATTTTTCCCAGAGAATATTACTGAATCAAGCATATTCCTCTCAGCTAATGCTGAAAGAACTCTTTCCTCTAGTCCCTCCACTTTTAGGTCAAGCATGACCCCAATTTGTCCATTAGCTAAATCCAACATATCTTCTAGTAACGGTATGTTTTCTCCACCTCCTAGATCGATTTTCCTCAGCTCGCTATATGTAAGTTCCCTGATAGACCCTATATTATTGGCTCCAAAGCGGATATAGTCGTCATGGAAAATTACCATTTTTCCATCTCTACTTAAATTAACGTCGATCTCCACCATATCTACGCCTATCTTTATAGCATTCTCTAGGGCTTTTAGTGTGTTCTCTGGATAGCTGCTACCGCTACATCTATGTGCTATTATCGTAAATAGCTTAGAGCTTTCCGAATCGTCGTCCACAGAAATGGAGGCACTTTACATAGTTATATTATTTTCTCTCATGTCTGTAGCTATTCTAGAGGCACCTAAGGCATTGAGTGGGTAGAAATTCTCGATTAACTAACTAGGGATTTCATTAGCTAGCTTAACCCATAGTTGTTGTGAGAAAAGTTTAGGCTATATCCTCACACTATCATATAACAATTTATTAGACTGAAAGCTCTAGCTAGCCCTCGGCTTCCTCCTAGTTATAAAAAATGAAATTACTGAGGATAACGTAAGAACTAGCAGTACTATTGGCAATACATCTATATAGAATGAGAAGAGTCCTCTGCCACGTTGATACCTAATTATGGTAAATCCCCAAATAACCAAATCTTTTTGGGCGGTAACCACATATAGGAATAAGACTCCAGAGATAGCTGCCAGGAGTACCAGGGAAAATACTATAGTTCTACCTAGCCACTCTAGGGAAGAATCGACTGCTTCAGGGATAGTAGGGGGAGGGTTAATTTCTATATATAGTCCTCTATCTAGAACCGTAGCATCCAGTCCACTCTTCAGTATAAGTAGAGTAGCATAGATGTCTCCGCCTACTCCAAAGGCATTCAGTAGGTACATTGTGGTGGTATATGGGTTACGTAGCGCTAGGAATAAAGGTTGTAGAGCTAGGGGGGATAGCAGTACTACTAAAGCCTTTCTAGCAGACATTGGATTATGTATCTCCACATATGCTGTGAGAAAAATAGTTTTAATAACCTTGTATCCTAGAGAAAACCTAAAGCCATAGACATAACAAAAAATTATGTGCATAAATTCGTGGAGCACAAGCAACGAGGATAACGCTACAATAAATCCTATGAGATGTATCCCCCTAAGATCTATGCATCCCACATAGAAAAGGGGTAGAGTATGTAGTATCAGCGAAAGAGATCCTACACCTGTTATTACCCAAATCTTTTCCTCAAAATCTACTACATACACAGTTAGGAGAGCCCAAATAAAATATAAACTTGGCTATAGCTTAGTCTAAGGGCAAGGGAAGAACCTTGGTAGCGACTATATCGAGGGTGGTAAAGGAGGCTAGGAGACATAGAGTAAAGAGTATCTATATCTATCTATTATCTCTACTCGTATTCGCTCTATTTGGCCCTGTATCAGCATATATTATATTGGCAGTATACTCGTCGATTAAACTGCCTGAGGAAAAGATTAATTTCTCAGTTAACCCTTGGATATTATTTCTCTCGGTAATACCGCACCTAGTAATCTCTGGGGGAGAATTGTTAATAGAGCTATCGGACGTAACGTTCTACGTATTTGGTATATTAACCGCTATTTTAGAGGAAATATACTTTAGATCAATTATGGCTAGAGAACATGGATCCCCTATATCTATCCTAGCTTACACAATATTTCATATTCCACTACATAGACCAAACCATATACTGGAGTCAGCTCTCCTACTACCTATCTACATGCTCCTAGGTATAATACTCCAGGAGATATACTGGAACGAAGGTCTACTTTCCTGTATAGTTTTCCACTCTATATATAATATAGTTGCATTGAGCTACAAGGTTTTCTTTAACCTATATAATCTTTTACTACTTTATAGTGGGCTCTTAGTAACTCTGCTGATGTACCTATGGGTGGTAAAATGTTTCTCTTCTCCTATAAACCTGTTGAAGTCGTTGTTGCTGAGATTTTGGGAGTAGTAGAATCTAAAAAGCTCTCCGTGAGGCTCGTTATGGAAAAATACTTCAGAAATACCCCAGAACTAAGTCCGCTGAGAGGGCTGGTAAGAGCCTATATAATGGGGCTCCTAAAGAAGTATAGAATAGTTGATTATATATCTCAAAGCTTTCTCGACATTCAATTAAGTAAGTACGATCCCTACACCAGGAACCTACTAAGAGCCATAATCTATGAAGCAAAGTTTAGAGACATACCTCTCAGTAGGCTCTTAAGAGTAGCTAGGATACTTGAGAAAAAAGGTATAGCTATTGGTAGAAAAGATTTCATACACATCAAGGAGGTATCTGTAAAAAATATGGTGAAGAACCTTAAGGGAGTGGAGAGACTAGCTGTTGTCTATAGCCTCCCCGAATGGATAGTGGAGTATTTAGTTAAACTAATGGGGCTTAGAGAAGCAGCAAAGCTTATGAAAGCTTTTAACAGGAAGCATCCTCTATGGCTGAGAGTAAATACTGCCCTAATATCTAGGTCGGAAATTATAGGAAGACTAAAAAAGAGGGGGTTAGAGGTTTACGAAGACCCACAGTTACCAGATTTAATTAAGGTGAAGGAACCAATAGGTATAAGTAATATACCTGAATACAGGGAGGGACTAGTAATAGCGCAGGATAAAGCTAGTGTCCTAGTAGGCCATATACTTAAACCACGTGGGGTAGTTCTTGATGCAACAGCTGGGCCAGGGGGGAAATCTGCGCACATCGCTGCTCTAGGGGGAGAGACGTTTTCGATTGATATAAAGACTAGGAGGGCTAGAGTAATGAGGAATTTATTTAGGAGACTCAGAGTAGACGACCTTACACACATAGTTGTAGGAGACTCTACTAACCTGCCACTCAGGAGAGGCTTAAAGCAGGTATTACTAGACCCTGATTGTAGTAGTCTTGGTCGACTGGGGCATAGCCCCGAGATGAGGTTATGGATAAAGAAGGATTACATTAGGAAGTATAGTAGGCAGCAGAAACTGCTTCTCTCATCTCTATCTAGATACATGGATAAGGGATCTGAACTGGTATATTCTACGTGTACACTCACTTTAGAGGAAAATGAGGAAATTGTTAAGTGGGCTATAGAGGGTCTTGGGTTTGAGCCCATGGAGGTTTCTCCTAGAATAGGGTTAGAGGGGTATTCAATCAAGGAGGCACAAAGATTGTATCCTCATCTACATGAAACAGTTGGATTCTTTGTGATAAAACTAATTAAGGTATAGATTGACAACATATTTATAAAAAACCTGTGGTAGTTAACTTTGTGCATACAACAAAGGTTGTTTCAGTGGTATCTATAATGGGTGCAGTCGCTATCTCATTATCTATACTGAGGATAGAGTTCCCCTTCCCAATTCTCATATATCTAAAATTTGATCTAGCCGAAATACCCACATTTGTTACATACTATATTGTCGGGGGTTTCCCAGCTATACTATGCGCTACTATACATTTCCTAGGTCTACTCTTCAGAGGGAGCGAGCCACTAGGCGCTTCAATGAAGTTCCTAGCTATTATATCAACTATCTCAGGAATGGTTGTAGCTAGAAGATGGGGTGTAAAGGCCGAAATATTATCGGGTGCATTGATCCGCATCATAGCAATGAGTATAGCTAATATCATAGTACTAGCCCTTCTTTTCCCAGGGTACCTCGCCTTCGCTAAAGAACTTCTAAAAACATCTGGTCTAAGTGTAGAAACCGAGGCTGACGTACTGATATATACTCTCGTACTTACAGCTATCTATAATGCATTACATACAGCACTATCAATTCTGCCTTCACTAGCTATAGTAGAAACTATAAGGAAACGACTACCCTACTTCTGAGCTTTCACCCTCATTTTTAGTATCTTCCTGGGAATAGTTGATAAAGGCTTCTCAGGCAATAAGCCCTCTGGCCTAAACATAAGTACAGCCACAAGTAGTGTCCCGAGCACAGCGTAACTAACATAGTTTATGTCGAATGGCAGAGTAAATTGGTGCTTAACTAACGCTATACCTCTATCTATCAGTAGGTAAACGAATGTTCCTATAGCTGCACCCCAAATATTTCCACTCCCACCTATAATTACCATAACCCATACGATGAACGTCTTAATTGGGTTAAAATCGTCGGCATGTACAAAACCCATATAGAAGGCATATAATACTCCAGCTGCCCCAGCTATAGCCGACCCTATCATTAACGATTTCATACGAACCTTAACTACATCTTTTCCTAGAGCCTCAGCTGCGGTCTCACTATCTCTAACAGCTCTAAGTAGTCTCCCGAAGGGGCTTCTCGAGAGACTAGCTGTCACTATAAAAGACGTTAATGCTATGATCATCATGAATGTTGAGACAACTATCTCCCTCTGCCTACCCATAAGCCAGGCGAAGGGGTCTGGAACAGCGGTTCCTAAGGTGCCACCAATTAGTGGATCATAGTTTCTACCAATCACCCTTACGAGTTCACTTGCAGCTATTAGGGTGATACCGAGATAGTCTTCTCTCAGCCTAATCGCTGGGTAGGAAGCTAAGTAGCCTAGTACGGCTCCGAACAAAGCGCCTAGAATAAGCATTAAAAATAGTATAGCTAAGGCTACTCCAGGGTGAGCAGCGAAGTACCTGGATACTAGTGTACTATAATATACACTCCTTAGTTTTAGCTCGCTTTCAGAGATAATTAAACCAGCTATTGGTCCAGCTAACCTAATTACTAGTGCTCCAGCAGTGAACGCACCTGCTGCGAAGAACATTGCTTTGCCGAAATTAGATATACCTGTTTCCCCGTACTCAAGCTCTAGACTAACTGATAGCATTAGGTATATTGCATAGAATGCTGCAAAATCTACAACTATTCTTATTATATCAAACATTTCTTCTCAACCTCGTAGCTATCTTATTCCATTCAACACTAGTGATTCCCCTAGGAGCTAATAGGAGAGTAATAATCAGTATTGTAAATGGGATAGCTGGTCTATAGGCAGTGCTAATGCCGAAGGGAGGGCTAGATAGAACATAGATCCCTAGTATCTCTGAAAAACCAACTACATATCCTCCTGCGATCGCACCAAAGAGGCTCTCCAAACCTCCAAGGATGGATGCTGCGAATACAGATAGAAGCATTAACCAACCAAGGTCTGGGTTGGTTGGTATACGGAAAGGTAGGAATACTCCCGCTAAACCCGTTATACCTCCAGCTATAAACCAGCTTATACCATAGACGAGCTCTACGTTTATCCCCAAGCTACTAGCTAGCCAGGGATTCTCTATAGCCGCCCTCATAGCTATCCCGAACCTGGTTTTCGACAAGAATAGGTAAAGAGAGACAATTATAGCTAAAACAGTTAGAGAAGATATAACTAAGACTCCGGGGAGCCTTACCTCATATATATTTAGACTAAAGTCTTTGAAGAGGAAGCCTCTGGAGTATACATTAAATGTTGATGACATAATGTCTGCATATATCTGGAGGATACTCCTAATAACTATGTCAACTGCTATAGATGCAACCATCATTACAACGATACTAGCCCCCTTCCTAAACAACGGTCTATACACAAGTATGTATGTACCCAATGCGGATAGGCCACCCATTAGGAACGCTATGGGCAGCAAAGTATATGGGTTAATATTAAGGAATACTGCTACGGTATAGGCTGAGTATACCCCCACCATCGCTAAATCACCGTGGGCAAAGTTAGGTATCTTTAAAGTAAGGTAAGTAAGTGTAAGACCAATAGCCATCAACGTAATTAGATTACCGTAGAGGAGGGAATCGATTAAAACAGTTACAGGTAGCAATTTCTTATCACCCAGCTATACCGAGATATAGTTGAGCTAACTCAGGATGTTTCAGGAGTTCCCCCGAGTCCCCGTAGTAAGCTACCTTCCCAGCAACAAGTAGTAGAGCTCTATCACCTATCTCTAGAGCTTTTCTAGCATTCTGCTCAACCAATAAGATACCTAGATCGAATTCGTCTCTAAGAGCAGTTATTTTCTCTAGTACCTGGAGAGCAATCTTGGGGGCTAAAGCGGCTGTAGGTTCATCTAGAAATATCGCCTTTGGGCTCCTAATAATAGCCATAGCTAAAGCAACCATCTGTCTCTCGCCCCCACTTAATGTATAAACTTTCCTATCCAGATATTCCCTAACTACTGGCAGGAAATCAAGTACCTCCTCTAACCTTCCTTCGTACTCAGATGGTTGTAGGGTATAGCCAGCCATGAGGAGGTTTTCGCGTACAGTTAATCTCTCGAAAGTGTTTTCTAGCTGGGGGAGATATGCAAGCCCCATACGTGCTTTCTCATGAGGGGGCTTCCTGGTTATATCCTTTCCCTCGAAAAATATCCTACCTTTATGCACCGTGGCTAAACCTATAATACCTTTGAGAAGAGTACTTTTGCCACTCCCATTTGGTCCAACTATAACGAGTATTTCTCCTCGGTTAAGCTCTAAATTAGCTCCAAAGACTATCTGGAGCTTTCCATACCCAACATATAGGTTATCTACGTCTAGTAGTGGCATATCAACCGCCTAGATATGCTTCTGCAACTAAGGGGTTCTCTATTACCCTCTTAGGCCCTCCCTCTGCAATAATCTTCCCCCTATGCATTGCATATACTTTATCAACGTAGTCGAGTACTATATCTAACCTATGCTCAACTATGAGGAAGGATATACCTAGGTTATCTCTTAGCCTAACTATATGCTCCATAATATTGTGGGCAAGTACTGGATTAACGCCGGCAACTGGTTCATCCATTAATAGTAGCATTGGATCACTCATCAATGCTCTACCAATCTCTAACAACTTTAGTTGTCCACCACTTAGTTGGTAGGCTCTTGTATCCCATATATGATCTATATTTAGGAGCTCTAGGATCCTGAATGCCTTCTCTATTATTTCCTCCTCGTACTGCCTCCAGCTTCTACGAAATATGACTTTAAAGGCGCTCTCGCCCGGATGGCTCCTAGCTGCAAGTAAAATGTTTTCAAGAACAGTTAATTTCTTAAATGGCTCAGGTATCTGGAATGTTCTCACAAGCCCGAGACCAAATCTCTCGTGTGGTTCGAGGCGAGTAATCTCCCTCCCATTTAGGAAAACCATTCCTCTATCCGGGAGATAGTATCCACTTACTACATTTATCAATGTAGTCTTGCCGCTCCCATTTGGCCCTATTAACATAACGACAGATCTAGGTGGAACCTCTATATTTACTCCATCTAAGGCAACTACTCCACCAAACCTCTTTACTAGATCTATGCCTCGAAGAGTGGGGTTCTTCATTTCTTTCACCCAAAATTACTTGAGGTAATAAAAAAATTACTAAAATATTAATTTTTATATATTACTCTTTGAAGAACGTTATACTGTCTGTAGCGAAGTTATATATACCTGCCTGTACCCACTTGTAGCCAGTATCCGTTTTAACAACTTTCCAGAGGGCATAGTCGCCTCCAGCTCTATCTCCGTTTTCGTCAAGCAATGCATTCCCTGTTACACCGAAATACTTAGCAGCTACCTCTGGGAGTGCTGCAGCTATCTTAGGTCCATCATACTCACCAACCTGTATTATTGTTAAAGCTACCACCCAGAAAGCATCGTATGCATTCAGAGTGTAGGCGTCTGGGTCTTCACCATATCTTTCTCTGAATCGCTTAGCGAATTCTTCCTGGAATCTATTCTTGGAGGTGGTATATAGTGTACATATTAGTCCTCCAAGTTTTACAGCTTCTTCACCAGCCTGATCCTTAACTTTCGAGGATTGTGCTTGACCGTCTGTTCCAAACCAGGCTACCTTAGATAGAACTTCATCCTGTGCAGCAAGCTTGAGTATCTGGACACCATCATCTTCAAAGGATATTTGTAGCACAGCTGTTTTCTCACCTAGAGATTTAACAATATCCGATAGCTTCCTGACTTCGGGTGATAGATCCTTAGCTTTGGGGTCATACCTCACTCCCTCTACCTTACCCCCAAGCTCCTCAAATCTCTCCTTAAATGACTTAAATAATCCATCACCCCAGTCGTCGCCCCTATAGATTACTGCTACATTACTGTATCCTAGGCTCTGGACCAGTCTAGCTAACGCTTTACCCTGGAAAAGATCTGTTGGAACAAACCTGAATACATAGTCATTTGGTACTGCGAGGGATGGAGCTGTTGATGACTGGCTTACTATAACTATCTGGTTACTATCCGCGAAGCTCTTAATAGCTGATACCTCGCTACTAGCCATAGGACCTATAACAACTTTGACGCCTTGTGCAGCTAATGTCTGTAGCCTAGCTAGTGCTTCTTGTTCTTCAAGCTTAGTGTCTTCAACTAATAGTTTAAACTGTACATTTAATCCTATTCTCTTCAGGTAAGCATTAACATCTTCTACAGCCATCTTTAAGCCGTTTTCGTTCCTCTTGCCGAACGAGGATAATTCGCCAGTTAGTGGAAGCAAAGCGCCAACAGGTATCTCAGATGGTAGTAATCCAGCTGGGGAGCACTCGGGGCATTCTGGTGGAGGAGGACAGGGGGGACATTCCTCTTTCTTCTCGGGGGGTTTAGGCGCAGTAAATGATGCAAATGTGAAACCTAGTGCTGCACCTATTATTATTGAAACTATGGCTACTACGACTAGGGTTCTAGTATCTACCGGCATATCAGAAGGGAATCTCTTATAT
>JALURH010000082.1 GCA_027017025.1 Thermofilaceae archaeon | reverse complement strand
AAGAAAAGAGAGATAAATGTTAATATGTATATGATCTGGGTGCCCTTAGCAGTCCTTAAAAAAGAAAAGTCTATTTTAATCAATGAGTACACAAATAGGGAAGTGAGTGATATAACATGGATATAGAAAAAGCAATTAGAGCCAGAATTATGCTAATAACATTTGTCTACATCACAATCCTCTCCTTACTGGTTATTGGTGCAACTGTGAGTCCTTTGCCAGAAGATGTAGAAGGTATGTACAAAAATATAGTAAATTTTACTAAAAAAATAATAGGGAGTGGAAAGTATGAAGAAGTCACATACAACATCCTTCTTCATAATGCTATAATAGCAGTTCTAGCTACTTCCCCTATTGTTGGTTTTCCATTGATGCTATTTTCCGCATATAATACAGGTATCGTAATAAGGGTTTTAGCAATAAAATCGGGAAAAGATATCTTTGAAATACTATTATTTTCATTACTGAAGCCTCATTCTTTAGTTGAGTTCTTAAGCTATTCGATAGCTTCGACTGAAAGCATTCTATGGTCTTACCATATTCTTAAGCGCAAAAAATATAAAGAAATACATTTAACTCTCCTAATGATCTTTCTCGAGATTTCCTTTTTAGCTCTCGCCGCTAGCTTAGAAGCTAGAGAAATAATTGCTGGAATAAGTCCCTGAGGGACTATTTTATAGCTAAATACTTTAGTTGTTCCTCATAATTATTTTTGGTTGAAGAGATATGATAGAAGAATTTAACATTAAGACATTAGATGACGTAGAATTAGAGAATAAAACGGTACTAGTCAGGGTAGATTTTAATTCCCCAGTAGATTTCGAGACAAAAAAACTTTTGGACACTACTAGGATAAGAGTACACGCAGAGAAAACATTGAAGAAGCTTAGGGAAAAAAGGGCAAAAATAGTGGTTCTAGCTCATCAAGGCAGAAAAGGTGATCCAGATTTTATAAGTCTTAGGCAACATGCAGAATTTTTAGATAGCTTCTTAGGTCATGTTAAATTTATTGATGATATTTTTGGTGAAAGAGCTCAAAGGGCTATTAGAGAATTAGCGCCCGGTGATATACTAGTATTGGAGAATGTTAGATTCTGGGATGGTGAGACAAAAAAGGGATCGGCTGAAGAACACTCAAAAACGGTGCTTGTACAGAATCTAGCACCACTAATAGATGTATTTATCATAGATGCATTTGCTGCAGCTCATAGACCTCATGTATCTCTAATAGGCTTTGCTCCTGTAGTAAAAGATGTTGTCGCTGGGAAAGTAATGGAAGAAGAACTAAGAGCATTAATAAAGGTTCGTGAAAAACCTGATCATCCTTGTATTTATATCCTTGGAGGAGCAAAAGCAGAAGATAGTGCAGAAATCGTGGATGTTGTCCTAAGTAAGGGTATTGCTGATTATATTCTTACAGGAGGTCTTGTAGCAAATCTATTCTTAAAGGCAAGCGGTTTTAATCTAGGTAAGATTAATGAGGAAGTACTGGGAAAAAAGGGGTTTATGGACTTAATACCTAGGATACAAAATCTTCTCAAAAAATTTGATGAAAAAATAGTCCTACCCATGGATTTAGCTGTAGATATAAATGGTACGCGAAAAGAAATAAGAGTAAAGGAGCTGCCTGTAAACTATCTAATAAAGGATGTAGGTAGTGAAACTACTTCGAGATATAGTGATCTAATCAGAGAATCCAGAACCATCGTAATGAATGGCCCACTAGGTATATTTGAGGAAAAAGGATTTGAAAGAGCCACTCATAGCGTGTTTACCGCTATGTCGAAATCCAAGGCATTTACATTAATTGGTGGCGGGCATACAATAGCCGCTGCTTCTCATCTAAACTTTATTGATAAGTTCTCACATATAAGCACAGGTGGAGGTGCTTTAATAGAGTATTTAGTTAAGGGTACTCTACCAGTGATAGAAGTTCTAAAGAAATTTGGAGGTGTAAATTAATGGTCGAAGAGAATATATGGGAACTATACCTTAGAGAAAAACCTGCAGAAAAATCGTATTTGTTAATAGGTATTCCCGATGTAGGACTTGTAGGTCCAATATCAACATCCCACATGATCCGTATATTTAAGATGAAGGAATTAGGGTATATAGACTCTACATTCTTGCCACCAATCATATTATTTCATGAAAATAAACCACTTATGCCGGTAAGACTGTATTCTACAAACATTGATGGCAGAAACATTATAGTTTTACACTCAGATGCAGCTATACCTCCCCCAGGATTACCTTCAATAGCAAAATTTATTGTTGATTTAGCATCTAATTTGAAGACGAAAATGATTATTCTGTTAGGAGGTATTGCGGTGCCTAATAGGATAAAAATCGAGAAACCAAAAACTTATGTTGTTAGTATAGAAGAAAAACTACGAGAGGAGGCTGAAAAATCAGGTTTCGAGATATTGAGAGAAGGGTTTATTGGGGGTGCTTATGCACTTATTCTGAAAGAGTCATTTAAAAGACGGTTCCCTGCCATAGGCTTATTTACGGAGTGCTTTGCAACATATCCTGATCCCGGTGCTGCAGCATCTTTGCTTAGTACCTTAGCTAAGTACATAGGTATATCAGTTGATGTGAAATCGCTACTTGAACAAGAAGAAGAAATTAGAATAAAGTTAAGAGAGCTTATGAAGAGAACTGTGGAGTCGATGCAAAAGACTGGAAAAGAATACGAATTCACTATACCTGCGATGTATGCATAGGTGATTTTTATGGAGGATTGGTTTAGAAAATACCTTGAGAGATTCAGGAAAGAGATAGACAGAATATTTGAAGAAATTAGAGAACTTGAAATAGAAATTTCTAAACCCCTCTTTGACTGGGAGCAGAAAACTCTTGTACCATTATATGAGATGAAGAGGCTTGTTGATGAGTTAATTATTTATGTAGATCTTCCAGGTGTAAGGGAGAAAAAGGATATAAATGTCCAGATAGCAGGTAACAAGCTGATTATTGAGGCAAAGCTTAACAAGCCCTTTTCGATGCCAGAATACCTCCCATATACTGGTGCAGAATTCAGAAACTACAGACTAGAGCTTAGTTTACCTGAGAATATAGATGAAAAGAAGTGTAGAGCATTCTTTAAGGCAGGTGTACTTGAAATTCATATACCATTGAAAATTAAGAAAGTAAAGGTAAAGGTTGAATAGTATTTATTTACTATCCTCTACTTTATACCTCTTAGCTTCTCTACGAGTTTATCTATACTCGGTTGCCTTGAGAGAGCCAGAGGAATATTCTCTCTCTTAGCTATGAGAAGCCCTAACTCATCTATCCTTTTGGGACCGTGGAAAACAACCAATGCTGGTCTTAGACCCCCCATCCCTGCTTGCATAGCTTTTATTGCAACCATTGGACTTCTACCATAGTATACTTTGGTGAATATAGCCGCTCTCTGTGTTGTAGCACCGTATAATTTAACATAGTCATATGAGGGTACATCTAGAACAAGCTTTACACTATCAACAACTGTGTATCCCAAGATCGGAGTAGACATGAATTGCTCGCCAACTACTAATTCAGCGTCAATAAGTTCACAAAATTTAGAGATAGAAATAGGAATAGAAAATTCCCTCATATCTATGATAGCTTCCCTTAACTTATCAGTACCTAATAGTATTCTAGCTAGGCCAGAAAGTACTAATCCTCCTCTCTCAACATCTTTGACTATCAAGCTTTTAACAAATTTCCTTATAAACCGTGATCCTGGAGACTTCCTCCTACCACTCTCATAATCGCTAACTACTGATGCTGAAACACCCATTATCGCTGCTAGCTCTACCTGTGTTACTCCGAACATTTCTCTCCATCTTCGCATTTCCTTGCCAGGGTTAGATGAGAGAATAATATCTCCAGCAATTTTTGCTGCAACTTCTCTTATAGCTGGATCATCTAAGCTTATATTTCTGTCAATACTAGCCATACCATTATCTAAAAGTTAGACTACTTATTTAACTTAGCCCTATGTCGAATAAAGAAGAGTAGCTTAACCAAAAGAATCTTTTCAAGGTATTATCATAATAAATTTTAAGGAGGATATGTAAGGGTATTTTGATGCTGAGGCTCGGAAGAACGGATAGATGAAGAACCCGTGCAGGTCTGAGCCGTAAACTGTTAAATATTTGGTGCCATCCAATTTCTGGCTCAGATGAGCCTTCCTGCGAAGCAGTTCGGCCCAAACGTCATAGCTAACCGTAATAGTAGTATAATCTCTACCCACCACTACCACCCAATTAATGAATCCATGAAAACATAAATCCCCTGGAAAGTAAGATATATACTACTTCTACGTAGTACATTAAATAGTTTCCTTTATTTAGTTAACTAGATAATTTTTTGTGAGATAACCATGACTGTTAAAGTAGCTATAAATGGTTTTGGTAGAATAGGTAGGAACTTCTTCAGAGCAGCTTTAAATAATAAAGAATTCCAGGAGAAAATTGAGATTGTAGCTGTAAATGATCTAGCAGACGCAAGAACATTAGCACATCTACTTAAATATGATTCTATTTTCGGTATTTTACCTAATCATGTTGAAGTAAAGGAGAATAAGATAGTTGTAGATGATAAGGAAATATTAGTAGTAAGTAATCCAGATCCAGCACAACTCCCTTGGAAAGACCTAGGTATAGATATAGTTCTGGAATCAACAGGTAGGTTCAGAGATAGGGAGAATGCATCAAAACATATTAGGGCTGGAGCAAGAAAGGTAGTTATATCAGCTCCTGCTAAACAACCTGACATAACGATAGTTCTAGGGGTAAATCATCATATATATGATCCCGAAAAGCACGTTATAATTTCCAATGCCTCTTGTACAACCAATGCCTTTGCTCCATTAGTTAAAGTCCTAAAGGAAAACTTCGGATTAGTTAGAGGAATGATGACCACAGTACACGCATACACTAATGATCAAAGAATACTAGATTTAGTCCATAGGGATCTCAGAAGGGCTAGAGCTGGTGCAATAAATATTATTCCAACTACAACGGGCGCAGCAAAAGCCATCATGGAGATTTTCCCAGAGCTTAGGGGTAAGCTTTCAGCTATGGCTATACGCGTACCAGTTCCAGATGGTTCTCTCGTAGATTTCGTAGCAGAGCTAGAGAGAGAAGTAACAGTAGAAGAAGTTAATTCAGCATTTAGGAAAGCTGCTGAGAGTAACCTTAAGGGAATACTACAGTACGTTGAGGATCCTATAGTAAGTGCGGATATAATAGGGAATCCCCATTCCGCAATATACGATTCATTAGCTACCATGGTTATAGGAGAAAAAAGTAACCTAGTGAAAGTACTTGCGTGGTACGATAACGAATGGGGTTATAGTAATAGACTCGTTGACCTAATGGTCTACATGGTGAATAAAGGAGGATTCTAGTATAGGAGGCCAATACCCTCAGGTTTTAAGATTTCACTGATCGATAAAGAATCTCGCCTGAAACTTTATTTTTTATTAAAATCACTCTATGGAAAGGTATATATTTTCTCTTTCCATCCGAGGTTTTATATTCAAAGCCTCTAGAGAATACCTTTATTACATCGGTTCCCAATAAGCTCTCATAATTGTTTGGTGCTCCTCTAGAGATATAACGTATCTCTATTTTCTCTGATGGGAAATTTTTATCCCATACGAAACGATTAAATAAATTTCTAAGAGGATTCATACTACCACTAATTTTCTCCTATAAGCTACTTCAAATGCATATTTTAGCCCTCTTTTATATCTTAGTCTATTAACAACTCTCCTCTTGTTATTAGCTTTAAAGATTATGTAGAATCTATCGATTTCAACTCCCTTAAGATTCTTTAATCCTAGAAATTTCTTTGCCATTTCATAAACTTCTTGAGTATCGATTTCTGTTTTAATACTTTCGCACATAACAGGGCATTTAGTGCAGAACTTTCCCTTTACATAATCTAGTCCAGCACATGGAATTCTTTTCCCGTTTATTAAATAAGCTGAGAGATTATTTGCACAACATGCAGCTAATAAGGGTATTAATCCCTTTTCCCTAGCTAAGTTTACAAGTCTCCTCTTTACATTAGCCATATTTAATGACACTTGTTTCCTTTCCGATATATTCCTGCCTGAAACCCTAGATAGTATTTCATTAATATCTATGCCAGCGCTCTTCATTCTGTTAAGTATTGATATAGTTATACGTAGACCACCTATTACTACACCGATAGCTCCAGCATTTTTAGCTAAGTCTAATATCTCCTCAGCTTCTTGTTCAATTACACTAGGTATTATTGGTTTGAGAAAAAGAAAGGGAAAGAAACCTGCCTTCCTTAATTTCCTTATAGTTTCTATCCGTTGATAAGGAGATGGGGCATATGGCTCTAGTTTTTCCCAGTGTTTGGTTGTAATAATAGTTATTAATGGACTTAACAGTAAATTTTTTATAGACTTAAGTTTTAAAATTACTTCATTATCTAGTATGCTTTTCGTCGAAAATTGTATAGGATTCTCTAAATACTTTACAATTCCATAGATATATTCAAGAGTTCTATGTATACCTATCGGGTGGAAAGGCTCCCCGATACTTCCTATAGCAATAAACGTACCAGTTCTCCCGGGTAAAAAGGATCTATTTTTTAGTAATGCATATACTATCTCTTCTTTAGTTAATCCATACGCTCTTGGAATCACATAACTTATACCCATATCTGGGAGATAGCAATAAGCACATCTATAGCTACACCCAACAACACTATGCACTGTAATCCCACAAGGTCTTGGAAGTTTTGATACATGATAATCCTGCGATGCTCTTTCTATAGACTCGTTACTAAGTTTTCCTTGCAAAATACTTACTAATTTCTTCTTTCGATATAGTAATTCATTAAGTGATAATTTTAAGATGGTATCTCCCCTCGTTTCTTCTTTAAAGCTTCCTTTACCTTCTCAGTTACACTCTGAGGCAACGTTATGTCCTCTCTTCTATATCTTGTTTTTCTTTTAACTATTAACCCTACACCATCCCTTATCTCTATCTCATACATGTATAGGTCATGAGGGGTCTGTCTCATTTTCTCCACTATTATGTATCTCTTCAATACACCCTCCTTTATGACTCTCCTAAATCTTATAATGCCGTCTGCCACATGCTCTATTCCAAAACCAAATGCTTCTGAAGTTGATATAGCATACTGAGATGTTGCTATGACCGTAAAATTCCATTGATATAGTATTTTCTTTATATAATAAGAGTATTTTCTAGCCATAGCTGGTTTATCTAACCAGAAAGCCGACATACTATCTATAACTAATCTCATATGTCCGTATCCCAATCTTTTTTTAGCTTCAATAATTTTTTTGACAAGCTCTTCTGGATCTAGAGTATAAATTGAGAAAGGGTCTTCTCTAGGCTTTAATAATGCATCAATGATTATTAGTTGGCCCTTTTTCACGGCATCCCCAAAACCTAAATTAAACATTTCAGCTTGCCTAATTATGGACTCTCTACTCTCCTCTGTTGTAACAAAAACTGCTTTCTCTCCTCTCCTGAGCCCTGCTGATATAAAATGCATACTGAAAATGGTTTTACCACATCCAGGTTCCCCTACTACAGCTACCAAAAATCCCTTAGGCACCCCACCAGCTAACATCCTATCTATTTCAGGTATTCCTGTAGAAAGCCTCTCCATTGATCCCAAAAAGAGTTTAGAGAACATTGTTCTTAAAAATTTCTATCTCATCTATACCCTGGTCTAACGCTAAGTAATCTAGGTAAGGTAGAGGAGATCTTAGGATAATCTCTAGTCTCTCTTTCTAGTCTCTCCAACAACTCTTCTAAATTTAGTGTTAAGTTTCCCTCACCTCGTATCCTCACGCTTAATTTGCCACTTTCAATCTCTCTCTTACCGATAAAAACTATATAAGGTATCCATTTTACCTCAGCATCTCTAACTCTCTTTGCTACGCTCTCTTCTCTATCATCTATGTCTACTCTGAAACCATGTTCCTCTAATATGTTAGCAACATCATTCGAATATCTGAGATATTCTAAAGTATGAGGTATTATCCGGACCTGTATGGGAGAAAGCCAGAACGGGAGCGACGGACGCTTACCCTTTTCCGCCTCTAGAACTGCTGTATCTAGAACGGCATATACATATCTTTCAAGAGAACCTATAAGTGCAGTATGTATAATCACTGGGTATTTTTTCTCTCCCTTCTCGTCTATATAAGTTATTTCAAATCTCTTTGCATTCCCCACATCGATTTGAAATGTTCCTATTTCACGCGGTCTTCTAAGCTGGTCAATAATATTATATTCGATATTAATTACCCAATAGTACTTACCTTCCGGTACAAAATGTATTAGAACTGGCTTCTCTTCTCGCTTCACTAACTCTAGTATAAAGTCTTTATTGTTTTCAAGAAAACTCTTCGTCATATTATATATGCTTACATAATCTCTTCCAAGCTTTCTTATTTCTTCATAAATTTTTTCGTGAACTTTTATGCTAATCTTTTTTGCCTCTTCTAAGTCCTTGCACAATATATGTAGATCAGGCATAAAGAATTTCCTCAACCTGAAACACAATACAAGCTCCCCAGGTTGCTCCAGTCTATAACTATCCGCTATTTCGAAAACTCCAAAAGGGAGATTCTTATAACTAATATTCCAGTCCTTAAGCATAGCGAATTGTTGGTGACACGCAGCATATCTTAGTATGAATGATTTTTCATCAACATGTATGGTATAGAGCCTATCGCCATACAGCTCTGCATGTTGTTTTACTGGTTTATGTTCTAGGTTGAACGTATTCGTACCCTTTATCTTAAAAACTGGTATGCCTAGAGAACAAGCACATTGCCATGCATATTCTGCTATAATATCCATTATTAATGCTGCCTCTGGACCATACCTCATGTGGCCTAGATCACTCATTGATTCCCATTCAAAACCAAATTTTTTGCAATACTCTAAATACTTGGGGACCCCTCCCCTCCTAGCTTTTTTAAATACTTCCGCTTCAAGTAAAGCTTTAAACATTTCATTGAGGCTATTGGGATCCAATTCTTCAATTGTCAATACTTTACCATCTGGAAAAAATACAGCATATTCTTCAAATCCCGTTCTCACTATTTTGCCAGGACGTATGGTTCTTGAAAGCTCAGCTAGTGGGTGTCCATAACACTTTATTTCAAACCTCTTGTACCACCCAAAAGGTGCTCTTGTAACATTAAAACCCAGCTTTTTTAGCCTATCCTCAAAGCTTCTTAGAATGAGTATTGCTTCAGAAGGCTTTGCTAATTTTTCTGAAAGATGTGCATATGGGTATATTATTATATTTATCACACTAAGTTGTCTCGCAATATCTACTACTTCCTTGGCCGCTTCATCTACTATAGAAAAGTCTCTACTATCGTTTTCTTCAATTGTTGAAAAAACTACAAGTACATTCTCAAGCTCCTTTTTCTTATTCTCCTCAGATAAGGATTCCGCTTGCTCAATGGCTTTCTCCCTAGCTTCATACTCAAATTTCTCTGCATGGATTAAAAGAAGCTTCAATCCCCTCCACCTCCAAAGATAATTAATTACTCTAGTCTTTCTATATCTGTCCCCAGTTTACGCAACTGATCCCTGAGTTTTCCATAGACTTCTTTTTCCATTTTCAACGCTTCCTCCTCTATCGATACACTCCTTCTTCTTTTCCTAGATTGAATCTTATTCAATATGAGTCTACAGGTACCATCTGGCATCAATGCATGTCTTCTGCAGCTAACAAACTGGCATTTATGCCCTATACACTCATCCCCGGTCCATGTACAGATAGCTACTACCCAGTTACCTCTCCGTCTATAATGTAAAGCTCTTTTTAGACATTGAAAAGCTCCGAAGGGACAAAGAGGAGTACATCTAGTTTTATGTTGCATGATAACCCCCATTTTTCCATGTCATGTATGAACCACAATTTTATGGAGTACTATAAATGGTTTAAATCAATTTACCTCTCTAAATAATCGAGCATATTCCTCAATCTATATACTACCTCTTTCTTCTCCTTCTCCTTTAGGAAAGCAAATACCTCCTTGAGTGTTGGTGATGAATGAGCACCCAAATTTTGTATTTTTAAGGCTGCAGCTGCATTCGCAAATATAAGGCATAAATCAGCTTCGTATCCTTTGAGCCAGCATGTGATGAAAGCTGCGTCAAAACAATCTCCTGCTCCAGTAGTGTCCTTAACCTTCACTTTAAATGCTGGTACATAAATATCTTCGGGAAGAAGCCTACTTCCCATTTCGCCAAGTTTTAGGACTAGTTGTTTATTTCCCATATATTTTTTAACATTACCAATACCTCCAAGAGCCTCTAGCTCCCTCTCATTAAGGAAGAGAACATCTACGTTTCGTAAAGCACTTCTCAACTTTTCTATACCTAATGATGCTACAGTCATACCTGGATCATATGATGTTGTCAACCCCACGTCTTTAGCTATCCCTAATAACCATTCACTATACTTTGGTTTAGTACTACTCAGGTGAAGGTGAATAGAGTTTTCTAAGGATGATTTATCGAATACGCCAGGTTTAAGATCTCTATTTGCCCCTCTAATAGCTATCATCGCTCTTTGACCATCTTTGTCCAGAATTATTACTACTTTCCCCGTGGGCTTAGAGGATTTCTTTATAAAGCTAGTATCTACTTTATAAGTTGATAATTTTTTTAAAATTAGTTCTCCATCACTATCATTACCTATATATCCTAAGAACCTTACCCTATTACCCAGCTTAGCTAATGCAACGCAAACATTAGTCGCTGCACCACCTAAGGTATATGTTACATTAAACGCTTCTACGGCTTCGTCGGGACCAGGTATGTACTCTACAAAATAATAGTAGTCTATATTAGCGTTGCCTGAAACGACTATAGTATCCATGAATATCGCCTCTATCCTTAATATGAGAGATCATTAATTAGTTGAGGCAGTAACATATTACTATGCTCTATTAATAGATTAAAATTAGGTGTATAGGTTTGGAGGAATATGTGCGTAAGTTAGCTGAAGCGAAAGCCTATATTGAGAGGCGTATAAAGGAAATTGAAAATGAGCTAGAACTTCTCAAGATTATATTGATTCTCATAAATCAAGCTCTCTCCGAAAAGAGTTTTATTCCTGCATCTACTCTTTCGCGACAAACAGTTTATCCAAAGGATATAGAGGCAGAAATACCTGTGGAAGATCTACAGGAGGCTAAACAAATCTATACAATAACTTCGAGAACTGGTGAAGAATTGGCAAAAATATATGTATATGATAATAAACTTATAATTAAACCAAGTATGATTTTCCACAGTAATACCCCTCCTTTTCAAGCGTTTTTTATAAAGAAAATATTGGAAGGATATAAGAGAAGAGATATGAATAGGGTAGCAAGTGGTGAAATTTTGGAGAAGGAAGCCTTCAATTACCAAATAATGGAAGATGAGAAAGGAGTAATTCATGAAATTAGGATAATGAATTATGGAGATAAGCAACGGTTAGATGAGATTAGGAGTGCTCTGCGTTGGACATTAAATAAGATGTTAGTACGTGAATCCTCTTAAGCCATAACTTTCGTCTTCTTCTGGCTCTTGTACATCTCAATAAGCTCTTCCTCTGTTGTTGCCTGTTCAGCTTTCTTATCAAACCTGTATCTGCCAGTAAATCTCGGAAATCGTATAGCTAAGCCAACTCCCCTTTCTATTTTATTAAGTGCACATGTATGTAAGGGGCTTAAGGTGATTTCTGCCCCTATTATTTCAAGGACTATTGCTGGAACAAACCATATATCAGCGTCCATTTTAGAAATAACCCTTGGATGTCTATGAGGTATTTTATAAGGTTCAAGAAGCTTAGGTAGTTGCTCGAGATCTTCGTCAGTAAACCCGCTCCCCACTTTACATACTGTTTTAAATGCGTCTTCTTCTGGACTATAAGCAGCCATTAAAAGAGCACCATATGTTCCTGCTCTTCTTCCTCTTCCGTGGAACGCTCCTATAACCACTAGATCTACAGTATCTGTCATCTCGTACTGGTAATCGCGTTTAAACTTTATCCAGAGCCATCCACGTGCTCCCATCTGATATATTGAGTTTTTCAGAGTCGATTTACACATTATACCTTCACAACCCATAGAAACCGCTTGTTCAAAAAATAACATTAAGTCATTGGGATTATCTACTCTCTTTGAGACAGCTATTTTTACTTCCTCAGTAGGTTTAACTATTTTCTCAAGATACTTCCTTCGCTCAGGTAATGGTTTCTCAATTAGTTCTTCTCCATCTACAAAAAGTATATCAAATAGGTAAACGTTAACAGGATATTCTTCCATAGCCCTCTTTACATCATATTTCCTCCTTCTATGCATTAAATCTTGGAAGGGTAACATATCACCTGTATTAAGATCGACAGCTACTATTTCACCCTCCACAATACATTTTTCACAATCAAGGTCTCGAAGCATATATTCTACTACATCAGGGTAGTGATGCGTTATGTTTTCTAAACGTCTACTGAAAAGGAGGACTCTATTTCCGTCTTTATGTACTTGAACTCTCTCTCCATCATACTTATATTCAGCTAAGCATTCTCCTCCCAACTTTTTTAGTATCTCTACTGGATCATTCAGTCTTTCAGCTAACATTGGAAGTACTGGTATCCCCACTTTTATTCTAATATCTTTTACCCCTTCAATTCCCTTTGTTGCTAAAACCTTTGCTATATAGCCTAGATCTGGGTGAACATTATATGCGCGTTCAATAATTTCTCTGGCGCTCTTTGTTCCAGTAAATGCTATTGATAAGGCATCCAGTATAGTCATATCAGCTATTCCTAGCCTTAATTTTCCAGTAACTATCCGCAGGATATATTTAGCCTCATTTGGTGAAGCATCTTTTAGAAGAGAGATAAGTAAGTTAATCTTAGTTTCTTGTGCACCAACACCTGATGCTTTAGCTACTCTTACCAGAGTATCATACACTTTACTTACAGTCAGTGGATGTAACCCACTGGGAGCTCCAAAGTAATCTAAGATAGATGTAGCCCTTCTTTTCTGCATTAAATTTTGGACTGTTAAGCCTATATCCCCACTTCTATTATATTCTTTTTCAACTTCTGAAATTGATATAGCGAGTGCTTTTGCAATAGCTCTCATAGCAAGTTTTTCAGCTATTCCTAATTCTACGCCCTCGTAATCTGGTCGCAACTTTCCCTGTGTAAGGTATATAACCTTGTCTATAACATCTGTTGGTGTTTTCTTAAATAGAGACACTAAGTATTCTGTCATAGCTATTCTACTTGTAGTTTTTTCGATTTTCTCGTAGAACTCGGCTAGTAAAGAGTATTTTAAGTCCGAATTTAGAGCCATAACCTAACCCGTATTTTAATATATTCAATGATGGCAATAAAGATATCAATTATCCTAGAGCTCAGTCTTTCAAAATCTTTTACTTAGGTTTTCTTCCACATACTGGTTTCATAGGATCACTTATGTATACATGGTACAATGTGCATCTCGATCTTTCCTTAGTGTAGAAAATACAGTCATAACATGTACCTTTTATGTGTGAAGCAGGGGGCTTTGCTTCCCTCTCGGCGAGTTGTTCCTCAGTGATAGGTTTTTCAACAGATTGTTTTAATGGCCTCTCTGGCTTCAACTCCCTTTCAGCTTGAACTATAGGTGTGGGTTCTAAAGGGATAGTTTTTTCTTCTATTATTTTTTCTTCTGACAATTGTTTTGAAGGCGTCTCTTCTACTCTAAGGTGAGTTTCTAGCGGAGGTTTTTCGTAAATAGGTTCTGGTACTACAGCTTCTTTTTCTTCATGAAGTATCTGCGGCTTAGCCTCGATACTAGGCATTTTTGCTTCCTTAACCTCTTCGGGAGCAGTAACAGATGGTGAAGGTTTATATTCAATAACTCCCTCTCTAAGTAGAATATCTTTTATCTCATCCATTGTTGGTATATGTCCTTCCAGAACCTTCCTTCCCTCTATAAC
>JALURH010000081.1 GCA_027017025.1 Thermofilaceae archaeon | reverse complement strand
TTCCCATAGCCATTGCTCTCTCATCGCTCTCTACATACTCCGCGACTATAACCGCCCTAGATGTAAATTGAATCGGCCTCCGCAGAGATGAAAGTATATAGCCTATCGAGAATACTAGGACAGAGCCGCCGAGAACCTCACTACCTATATATGCTGTCTGTGACAGAGCTGAGACAGCTACTCCAAGGCTATAAGCCCTGAAGTAGCCGTATATCGACATAAATGTGGGGAAGAGAAGCCTCATTAGAGTTATGAAGCCCTGGGATATTGTATTGAGAAGACCATAGATTTTCATATCGAACCCTAGATCCAACACATAGTACGGTAGGATTGGTGTTAGAATGGATCCAGCGAATGTTAACGTAAAGATTGATGTTACGTAGAGTATAATAGCTTGCTTACTCCCAGAGAGCCTACTATGCAGTTTATCTACACCCCTAGATAATAACTACCCCATATTTACCTGAAACTTTTTCTCGAAAAGCTTCAGCGTCTCTATCGCTCCCCACTATTGCGCCGTAGTGCATCGGGATAACTACCTTAGGCTTTATCGCCTCAGCAGCCTTAACTGCTTCATCAACATCCATAACATATACTCCACTTACAGGGAGTAATGCAACATCCACCTTCCCCTCAAGTTCCTTCATTTCAGGTATAAAATCGGTGTCCCCAGCATGGTATACCGAAACACCAGCTATCTTGACTATAACCCCTATGCCTCCATAGGCTTTAGGATGAAAGCGTTTTCCAATATTGTACGCTGGTATCGCCCTTATACTCACCCCCTTAACTTCCTTCTCCTCCCCCGGATCTAATTGTATAAACTCGAGACCAAGATCCTTTATTTTCCCCCTGCAGTTACCTGGAGCAACTATCGTTGCATCAGGCTTAGCTACTTTCTTTATATCTGTTGGGCTACAGTGATCAAAGTGGTCATGTGTGCAGATAACTACGTCCCCGTCTTTCGTTGCTTCGGGTATATTGTAGGGATCGATATAGACGACTATACCTCCATTACTCAACTTGAAGGCTGCGTGGGATATTCTCTCAATATCTACGTTTTTGTAGTTGTAGGATCCCATGTTATCAGCCAATAGATAATTTTCTTGCTACGGTAAATATTATTTACCTATTTTTCACCTCCTCTAGAATTTCCTCAAGGATTCTCTCCTCCATATGGGGAGGTAATCTCCAATTAAGTTGTTCCCTATATGATCTATGTGGCACGAATTTTTTAACATATTTCATCCAGTCGGTTAAACCAGTAATTTCTATGTCTTCAATATCTATACTTCCTAACTTCAGTCTATGTAGGTAATAGAGGTAGCCTATATCTAGCGGGTTAAAACCCATTAGTCTAGCACACATAGCATCAACACTTAGTGCATTTAACCCAGCTAAGCTCACTCCAAGCGTAGCTGGATAACCTCCTATTGGGCCATTCCCCTGCATTCCCTCGTAGCCATCTATTATAGCTAACCTAGGCATCATGTAGGTAGCTAGATAAGCTAAGTTTACGTTTATACCTTTATATCCCTGATGTACCGAACTCTTATAGCCTCTCTGAACAGCACCCATTACTATATTTTTGATAGTCAACGTCACGACAACCGTGTCATGAGTCTTTGGTCTTACAATAGATACTATACAATCGCTCTCCAGGATCGTCTTAGCTACCTTGATCTTCACACTACGGTTTAGGCTACTATCCCAGATCAGAAAATCTTCTCCATCATCTTTGTTGAGATCTATTAGTTCAATATCATAGTACTCAAGTAGCTCAGTATACCTGAATCTTTCAATACCATCGCGTAGCTCCCCTAGAGCTGGTCCTTCAGCAATTATAAACGTTCCTCTATAAATCTTTGAAAGGTAATCCATTGCAGCACGTACAGCCTCTATTGGTGTTGCTGAGAGCCTAACTCTTGTTGAAACAAAATTCGGCTTAATTAGTACCTGCCTACATTTAGTTATCTCAGCTTGTATCTCATTTAGGTTTAATAGAGCCTTGGTTACTCCACTAGAGCTTTCTTCGGCTCTAGCTATTGAAACCTTATATTTACGCATATTCGCTCTATTTTCTTGGCAATAGTGAGATAAAAGTTTGAGCTAATTATTTAAAACGTAAAATAGGGTCCCCTTGTTTTACAACATCTCCTTTGTTAACAAAAATCTCCTTGATTATTCCTTGTCTATCAGCTTTTATCTCTACTTGTGTCTTCATAGCTTCTAGTACAGCAACAATAGTATTGGAGTCTACTTTATCGCCTACGGATACCCTTATTTCCGCTACTTTGCCAGTAATAGGAGAAGGCAGAACATTTTTATCTCTACTAACAGAGGGGGGTGTAACTTTTCTAATTGTACCTGTAGTTAGGGCTGAAACAAGGGTTTGTAGTGGTGATTCAGATTCCTCGACCTCAACTTCAACTTCGTATACCTCCCCATCTATTAGTACTCTAAACTTCTTCTTCAATTCTTCACCTCTGGGGTAATGCCTAAGAGGTAATAGCTAAAATACACATATATCTGAATCTATCATATCCTTGCGTCCCGCTATTCTCCATACATTGATCATAGCTGTTGTCCTAGGTTTCTTTCTGGCAGATTTCTTTCCACTAGCTAGGGAGAGGAAAGCCGCTACGGCCGTCAATATAGCTATTCTTTTCTCTTTATCCATAGGCACCATCTACTACACAGGCATAATACCATGTTTGCGAGGCGGCCTAGAATGCTTTTCCCTCTTATCCAGGAGATATTCGAGGGTTTGATAGAGGTACTTCCTTGTTTCGCTTGGTATTAATATATCATCGACATATCCCCTAGACGCTGAAAAATACGGTGTAGCAACTTCTTTCCTATATTTTTCAACAAATTGTTTAGCTAGCTCCTCCGGGTTTTCTGCCTTAGCTAGCTCCCTCTTATATATGATCCCTATAGCTCCCTCTGGACCCATAACGGCTATCTCAGCTGTGGGCCAAGCAACAACGTAATCGGCTCCTAAGTGTTTACTCCCCATAGCTATGTATGCCCCTCCATACGCTTTCCTCAATATTACCGTTATCTTAGGTACAGTTGCCTCGGCATAAGCATATATTATTTTTGCACCATGCCTTATTACACCACCATGTTCCTGCGATGTTCCAGGGAGAAAACCTGGGACATCCATAAAGGTTACTATAGGTATATTAAATGAGTCGCAGAATCTCACAAATCTCGAAATTTTATCGGACGAGTCTATATCTAAGCATCCAGCCATTACAGCAGGCTGATTCGCTACTACACCAATAACGTATCCACCGAGTCTCGCAAAACCTATAACAGCGTTGGGTGCGAAATGTTCTTGAACTTCGAGAAAAGTGCCTCTATCTACAATACTATTTATAACATTCCTTACATCATAGGGTTTCAGTGGATCATCAGGTATGATGGAGTTTAAAGACTCGTCTTCTCGATAGGGATCATCACCTGTTTCCTTGTATGGCGGATCCTCTATATTATTTGAAGGAAGGTAGGTAAGTAGCTTCTTTATTAACTCTATTCCTGCTCTATCATCTTCAACTATAAAGTGGGCAACTCCGCTCTTTGCTGCATGTATCTCTGCTCCACCTAGCTCCTCGAAAGATACTTCCTCACCGATAGCTGCTTTAACAACTTTAGGCCCCGTGATAAACATAAAGCTTCTCTTAGTCATTATTATGAAATCCGCTAGTGCGGGCGAGTAAACTGCACCACCCGCACATGGCCCCATAATTGCTACAATCTGTGGTATAACTCCACTAGCCATAACGTTCCAGTAGAATATTTCACCATAGCCCTTAAGGCTATCAACCCCTTCCTGAATTCTAGCTCCGCCTGAATCATTTATGCCTATAACCGGTATACCTAGCTTAAGAGCAGTTCTAACTGTGTTCGCTATTCTTAATGCGTGCATTTCTCCTACACTCCCCCCCATGAACGTGAAATCTTGCAGATAGACTGCAACCTTCCTGCCATTAATAGTGCCTATACCTGCTATTACGCCATCGCCATACGCTCTTCTTTTTTCCATCCCAAAGCCCATAGCTCTGTGTTGAATAAATCTTCCAAGGTGAATAAAGGAATCCGAGTCAACCAGTAATTCAAGTCTCTCCCAAGCCGTTAGTTTACCAGCAGTATGTTGTTTCTCAATCCTCTCTATGCCCCCTCCCAGCTTAGCTTCTTCTCTATGTTTAACTAGTTCAGAAATCTTTTCCTTAATACTCATCTAGAACACACCTCAGGTAAGTATTAGTTACTCTATTTCTTCAACCCACATTTCATACTCTTTTGCTCCAACCCTTACCTTAACTAAGCTTGCACCACGAAGTGCTGCCTCTCTGGCTAAGTGGATGTGTCTAGCTAATTTCTCTAGCATCTCCTTCCAGTTTCCGTCGACAAACCTTAGGGTTGGTGGAACCTTGAGTGCCATTATTTCTTTATGCTTAAAATCGCCGTTAAGAGAGAAACAGTTTATGGTATTACCCTTCTTTACAGCAACCTTTACTCCATCTACGTTTACTTCGAATCCACGTACCACGACGTAGGCGTAGCCTTCAACCCTTAAGACATGTCCTGGAGGAAGAGGTATGGATCTCCAGATCTCAACTTGGTTGTTACCAATACTTGCCGAGGCGTTACCAGTTATAGCAACGAGTGTTGGTTTATCGCTTAAAAGCTCTAGATAGCCATTAAATACCTCGATTGCAGGGCTATGTGGATTATTACCTACTAAAACGTTTGCTGCAGCGTGAGCATACTTATCCCATGACTTGGCTGGACTAGGTGTTATGAAAGCATTGTAAGCGTTGATTATCCGCAGAGACATTATGTCACCTTCTATTTTCTGGAAAATGTTGTCATCTAATACGATATTTAAGCTTTGTCGATTTACTTTTCAACTAGTGTCGAATGTTTCCATAGGTTCAAAAGTAGATATACAATCGTTATCAGTAGAAGTAGACGTATAGATAATAGG
>JALURH010000080.1 GCA_027017025.1 Thermofilaceae archaeon | reverse complement strand
TAGTATCCGCGTAGGGATCCTCGTATGAAAGGAATATCTCTAGCCCACCACTAGCTTCATACTCCCTCCTCACGAGCCTAGCGTTCTCTATAGGCGGTATCTCACCCCTCCTCAACACGTACCTCCCAATCTCCCTACACCTAATACACCTACACCTTAAACCCCTCTCCCCCATGTATCTCCAGACAACCTCCCTGAGGTGAGCTATCTTAAGCCCAGCTGCTACATCCCCCGTAGGTATATCTCTCTGAACCCTAATAATCCTCACATAGGGTGGCGTAATAGACTTCACCTTACTAATCAGCTCCAAAAGCGTCTCAAGGCTGTATGGTTCATAAACCCCCCTCCTCCACCAATCATACAGCTCTGTCCCGGGGATAACGAGTGTAGGGTAGATCTTCACCGAGTCTGGCTTAAACCGGGGGTCCCCATATATCTGCTTAAACACCTCGAAGTCTAGGTCCGGGTCTGAGCCAGGCAAGCCAAGCATAATATGGTACGTAACCTTATAGCCAGCATCCTTAAGTATACGCGTCGCCTCAATACTATCCTCTACGCTATGCCCCCTGTGAACCCTCTCCAGGATCCCGTCGTATATCGTTTGTACACCTAGCTCAACCCTAGTAGCCCCTAGGTGGAGGAACCAATCAACATTTTTCTCCTTAGACCAGTCTGGCCTAGTCTCGAGGGTTAAGCCTACACACCTAACCCGTGCCTTCTCGTTGCGTAGCTGAGCATCCTCTAGGTAAACCCAGCTATCTGGCTTAGGAGCAGGGTACCTATTTAAGGCCTCGAGTGCTTGTGTAATAAACCACTCCTGGTAGTCTAGGGGCATAGCCGGGAAAGTACCACCCATAACTATCAGCTCAACCTTACTTGGCTCATGCCCCATAGCCACATACTGGTTTAACCTAACCCTAACCTGCTCATATGGGTCGAAGCCACACTGAGAAGCCCTAAGCACCGCTGGAGAGCCCCTAACGTAGCTCTGGGGAGTCCCGCTCTCCACGCCACCCGGGCAGTAGACACATCTACCGTGTGGGCAGGGGTATGGCTTAGCCATCACGGCTACAACGGTTACACCTGAGAGTAGCCTAGTTGGCTTCCTAACCCCCTTGAAGAACCCCAAGCCGGGGAGAGAGCCCTTAGGTTCCACAAACATTCCTCAAATCTACCTTGTTCTCCGAAACACTACCAGAATATTATCCTTAAATAGTTTACCCCTAGGGCTCCACAGAGAAACCTCGTACTCGTAGATACCGGCCCGCCTCAAATCCCCAACTATCTCCCCTAGGCTATACAGGTGGTAGAACCTATATAGCCTCCTCCCCCTATGCCTCCAGGGGACAAGGGTGTCCCCCCACTCCAGCCCCCCTAGGAAGGACAGTATAGCCCTAAAGAGGTTCCGGGGTACATACCTATACCAGACAGTCAATACAGCTAGCCCACCTTCCCTAAGCAACCCTTTGATCACCTTTAGGGCTACAACCCTCCTCTCCCGAGACGATAGGTGGTGGAGCACAGCTATAGCAGTAACGCTACCGAATGACCTATCCCTAAAGGGTAGTAGGGGTAGGTGGGCAACCACTAGGTGCATAAGAGCATAAACCCCCTTCCTCAGAGCCCTCCTCCTAGCGACAGAAACCATGGAGGGAGCAGAATCCACAGCTACAACCTCCACACCATCTAGGGCTAGTGAACAAGCTATAGCCCCAGTACCCGCTCCATCTTCTAGGAGGGGGCTGGAAACATCCCTAAGCAGTGCCGTAACAGACCTATACCAAGCCCCCCTACCCCTATCGTAGACCCAAGCTATCTCATCGAAAACCTCTATAACACCCTTAACCTCCACCTGCCTCCCAGAAGCCATGGGATCACACCTATATTCTATAGCTATCTCCGCATAAAACTAGCTTCTACTCATCAAGAATCAATAAAATCTACTTGCTTTATGTAGACACTCCAGAACCTAAGACTAAGTACACTGTTCTCATCGCTAAATCAATGTAGTGTGATACATACCCCTAGTCCTTTAAGTTATTTCTTAAGCTCCTGCTCTAACGAGGAGACGGATAGTATTAGCCGTACATACTAGCTAGAGTTTAGTAGAGCCCTAAGAGGAGTCTTAATGGGGGAGCTTTGTGATAATCCCTGTGTTCATTTTATAGCTGATAGGAAATAGTTAGTGTGTAATCTATATATGATGGGTTAGCATAATCCTAGTGGGTGTTGAAACTGTTTCATGAAACTGTGTCAGATTATGGCTTTTTGTGTCTTTTAAGCCCTCTTAAGGCTATTATATATGCTGATGCTGTGTGGACATCTAATCCTAGGTCTTTACTAATTGCTTTAGCACTTACTGATGAGTATGCTGGATTGACTTTAATTAGAATGCCATCCACTTTGGGAACTAACACTTCCATTTGCTGAATAAAATCCCTTAAAGTCATCTTTGCTTGTTTTCTCTTTGCGGTCTTAGTTCCCTTTGGTTTAGGTTTTGATAATTTTTCAATAACATAATATTTTACTCCATGCTCTCTAGCATATTTCACTAGCTTAGCGACTGCTTCTTGCCTAACAGCTTTAGCTTTCTCTTTTGGAAAACCATGAGAGATGGTCTCTGAGAAATACCCATTCTTAACATCCCTAATGATGCCTTTCTGGTCTATTATGACCATGCATATCCTATCGGGATTAAAGTCAAAACCTGCTATGTGCCCCACTATTCTGGCTTTCGATTCCTTTCCCATGTATTTAGTGTAGAGTTCGAGGGGAATGTTTACGTGTATTTCAAAACCTCCATTTTTTAGATAGATTCCTGCTCCATATGTAATGTTAGAGGCCACTAGCTCTTGTATTATAGGTATGTGTTTTCTACCGAATTCAGCTTTAGCAATTATCCATCTATGCCTACCAGATGCTGATGGAATTTTAATCTTGACGGTATCTGTTGAATCGAATTTGATATTTCTATTACCTTTTTCATCACTACTTCCCACTGAAAATAGTTGAGGCTTCTTGAGTTTGAGATATGGTTGCTTCCTGTATAGTTTAGCTTTTTTATATGCTGAGTAGGAATACCATTTATTGTTCAGTATTCTTGATGTAAGTAGCTTAACAATTTTGTTCTCCTTCACTCCCTTCCTCATTAATGAGTGAGCATACTCTACTGCATCTTTAAAGTTCCTCATAACGTATAGGAGAAATCCTTTTTCCTCTGATGAGGAAACTATAAGTTTTCCTCTAATTGTTGGCTTTATTTCTTCCACTTCTCAACCACCATCCTATTGTTCTCCTCGTCATAATAGACCACCAGCTTATCACCTTCTTTTAACCCCATCCTTTCAGCAACCTCCTTCGGAATGGTCATTCTTATCTTAGGAAGTACCCTATAGACACCTACTAACTCCATAATACCCCTAGAAACACTTATATATTTCTAGAGATATATAAGTCTAGCGGAATCCGACCCTGATGATGAGGGCGAGGGGGATGAGCCTTAGATGTACTCCTAGTTCGATGAGGGGAGTGGGGACTCAGCAATTGCGTATAGTGTTCAGCAACCCCCCTGCTCCCGCAGTCGGGCTAGGAGCGAAGCCAGCCGTAATGACCTACTCTGTATCAAAATAATACGGAGTGAGGGAACGGTTTTATGGAGTATATGGTTACATTAGATGAGCGGGGGAGAATAGTTCTGCCGGTAGAAGTGAGGCGGAAATTGGGTATTGAAGGTAGGCGTAGGGTCTTGCTTAGAGTTAGAGAAGATAATGTTATAGAAGTTATTATTCTAAGTAAGTTATATGATAGTGTTGTAAAGGAATTCGAGGATAAGTTTAAAGATTGGAGAGAGGAAAGCCATGAAGCTTCTAAACTATTATCGGAGATTGTAGGCCATGGAGATCATTGACACAGCCTACCTTATAGCCTATTTTAGGCCTACAGATCCTCTACATAGGATGCCATAATATATCTCGAAAATCTAGGGAGTGATAGGGTTGTCTCACAGGCCTCACTTATAGAATTTGATTTGTTGATGAAGACTCGTGGAATTAGGATTAAAGAGAGGAGGAAGACGTGGCTTATACTGCATAAGTTGATTGATGCTGATAAGATAGAGCCTATAACGCCGCTAGATATGGCTGTCGCTACATATCTTGTCGCCAATTACAGTTTAGATTACTTTGACTCGCTTATATCGGCACAATGTATTGTTAGAGAGGCGAAGCCGCTTACAACGGACAGAGAAATAATAGGTGTAGTGTCGAAGAGGAGCCAGATACTGTCGGCGCTAAGGAGATATATATCGTTTTACTAAGTAGAGAAAAAGTTATGTCCTCTAGCTTATTTGAACTTTTATAGCTTTATAGAGGATATTAATACGTGTTTTGTGTTGCTTATTAGAGGTTGTGTGGTATGTTATGGAAGGGGTGTGAAAAAGGTTTACGAATTTGATGTTGTTGTTCTTGCGGATGAGACTAGGGCTGGAACGTATAATGTTGTATTAGTAACATATGTGATAATTTTTACAATGTTAAAGTTTTATAAGGGAAGGTGTTTAATCTTAGATAAGTTGGGTAAGCTCCGCTTAGGATGTGGAATGAGTGGAGAGGGGTGAGAAGCCCGAAGGAGTGGAGCTCCAAGATAGATATAGGGAGCCCGTCGAAGAAACCTGAGACAGGAAGGCTCTCCACTACATACATAACAGAAGTTATAAATGTAGCAGAGAGCCAGAACGGTTATGTACCCATACAGTTTTCCAGCAAAACGAGAATTATTGTAGCGGGATCCTCTACAGGTTCCTCCTGTGGCATCTTTTCCTCTTCGTTTATCGCCACGATTCCAGCCCCATAGCTTTTCATTGTAGATTATGAGAACCAGCATTAATGGGAGCCACTATAGACTATGAGATACTTTGAAGTTGCTGCTGGGGCGGCACGGGATCCCCCAAATCTCTAAAATCCCGAAAGCACGGGCAACCGCTATAGGGGTGTAGTTGAGTTCAGTGATAAGG
>JALURH010000079.1 GCA_027017025.1 Thermofilaceae archaeon | reverse complement strand
ATATTCTATGAAGCCAGCAGCTGGCTTTTTACTCCCTAGTTTATCAGTCCTGAAGAAATATTTCTCTCCGATAACTATACGGGTTTTTCTCAGTTTTTCTTCCAGTTCTAGCACGTAATTGTATGGCCTATGGGTGGTTTGGAGGTTAGGTTAGATATGGTTGTTGGAGAGCTTGATAGGTTGTTTAAGCTCGTGATTGTGAGCGTATTAGGTATACCGGTATCGATAATGACTACGATTCTCGTAAGGATATTAGTTTGATACTGGTTTAAAGAGAATGCCTGCAACTTCTTATTGACATGGTAGGGCTTGAGTATTCTCTTGTCCCGGTATTTTTTACTGACATACTTAACTTTTGATTTATTGAAGTAGCATCTAATGTCTATATGGTAATATTTTTATATGTTCTTATGGTCATTTGTATGGTGTCCTTAGTGGTTTTGCGGGTTAGCGTGGATGAGAAGCTTGAGCTCAGGTTTAGAGAGCTTGCTATGAAGCGTTTTAAGTATTCGAAGGGGGCTTTGAGTAGGGCTTTAGAGGAGGCTATTATTAAATGGATTTCAGATGTTGAGTCTGAAGAGTTTATTTTTGAAGGAGATCCTGTCGAAGCTATTGATGGGCTTTTGTCTGACGTAGATGTAGATTCTGTAGAGTTGCAGCATAGAGTTAAAGATATCTGGGTTTTGAGGGTTGTTGAAAATGTATCTGGTGGACACTAACATATTTTTGGAGGTTTTGCTGGCTAGGAAGAGAAAGAGGGAGTGTAAGAAGTTTCTGAAACTCTTAAAAGATGGTAAAATAGACGGAATAGTAACGGATTTCACGATACATTCTATAATTGTGCTTATGAACCATTTTAAAAAACTGGATAAGCTGAAGATCTTTCTCTCTAGTCTTAGGGGGTATAAGGGACTGCATGTTTATACTACGAGTTTGATAGATGAGTTGAACGCTGTGGATATTGCGCTGGAGAATAGATTGGATATGGATGATGCTATTCAGTATGCGGTAGCACTGAAATTTAACACGAAGGCTATAGTTTCCTTCGATAGACACTTTGATGATTTAAAAATTCCGAGATTGGAGCCTTCAAAGTTAAGAGTTAAATAATTACTGGACGTGTTATATGTTAGTCGTGTAGGGATCTTAAGTGTTTGACCGTATCGCCAGCTTTTATGTATAGTTCTTAATCGGCGGATACAAGTGTAGCTTTAAGTTTTTCGGCTAATTGGACGTACGCTACATCGTTACCGTTGAGCTGAGTTTTTCCCGCTTTTTCGAGAAGTTGGGTTGCTTTTTCTGGATTGATTTCATGCAGTTTTAATCCTAGCTTTTCTAGCAGCTCTAAGGCTGAGGCGGTGTTTCCTAAGCTTATCCTCTTCTTGACTGCTTTGAGGAGAAGGTTGGCGAGCTCATAGGTTAGTAGCTAGAGTGTTTAAACCACCTAATAGTTAGCCAACATAGTGATGGAGGCTAGGGCTACTATAGTTACCTGCTCTCAAGCTCTAGCCAAACTGCTCACTGGATTAAACACTTCGTTACGCTCGGAGTAGTCGACTTAAGGGCTGGGGAAAAGCTAGGGAATACCAGCTACTATTTAGATAATTTTATTTATCCTAATCTAGTTTATCCTAAATTGAGTTATGAAGTTTGTAGATAGATTCGAGGAACTAGAAACACTTAGAGAGAGGTTAGACTCCAGTAGATTCGAGTTAATAGTGATCTACGGTAGGAGGAGAATAGGTAAAACTAGGCTCATCCTGGAGGCTCTAAAAGGCAGGGAATATATCTACTACCTAGCTGTTGAATCCAATAACCTTAGGAGATTTAAGGAGGTAGCAGCCAAAATAGTTCCTGAAATTAGGTATACAGCTGACGACTGGGAAGCAGTACTCTATTTCCTGAAAAATAGGATAATAGTAATAGATGAGTTCCCGAATATGATTAAGGAAGATAAAGCAGTTGTATCCCTCATACAACGCATAGTAGACCTCGAGCTAGCTAGCACAAGAACTAAACTGGTGCTCTTAGGCTCCTCTATATCTATGATAGAGTCCCACGTGCTAAGCTATAGAAGCCCACTCTACGGTAGGAGAACCTCAACCATGAGGTTAAGACCTCTGAGGTTCGTGGACATAAGGGGCTTTTTCCCCAAAGCCTCGTGGCACGAGCTAGTGGAAATCTATGGCTTCACCGACGGTATACCCTTCTATCTCGAGAGAGTAAGTTATCCCTTCTGGAGATGGCTTAAGGCAGAACTCAGGAAACCCGATAGCTTCCTTAGATATGAAGTCGATTTCTTACTGAGGTATGAATTTGAGGAAACAAGCATGTATAGGAGGATACTGGAGGCACTTGCTTTCGGAAGAACCAAGTTAGGTGAAATTAGGGACTATGTGGGGGCTAGACGCACCGATATAACCCCCTACCTAAGGAAATTAATAGAGACTGGTTTCGTGAGAAGAGAAGTGCCGGTAACCGAATCTCTACGATCGAGGAGAGGAAGGTACTATATAAGCGATAATTTCCTCAATTTCTGGTTTAGATTCATTTACCCTAATTTATCAGCTATAGAAGAAGGCATCTTTAACTATATGGAGATTAAACGTAAGTACAATGAGTATCTAGGCTCCATATTCGAGAAGATAGCTAGAGAGCTTATCATTGAGTTAGCGAAGAGAGGTAAATTGCCGCTTAAAATCTCGAAGCTAGGTAGGTGGTGGCGTAGAGATATCGAGATAGATATAGTAGCTTTGAGTGGAGAATCCCCAAAAATACTATTCATAGAGGCTAAATGGTCTAAACTTAGGGAAAGAGATGTTTATAGGCTGCTAGCGTTGCTAGAGAAAAAAGCTGGATACGTGGACTGGAATATTCAGGGAAGGAAAGAATATTACGCCATAGTAGCTAGGGAGATTGAGGGAAAGAACAAGCTTAGAAACAAGCTAGGAGAAGAAGTAATGTTGCTTGATCTCCTAGATTTTGATATAATTAACGAAGCATAACGCTTAGGATATTAGAGTAGAAAGAAAGGTGTTGGAAAAATACTATATTTAGCCTTCCTCCAGAATCCTCTTAAGCCTTCTATACTCTTCCTCCGATATCTCGCCTCTAGCGAGCCTCTCCTTTAATGCTTCGATAGCACCAGAACCCTCAGTCATTGACCGTACCCTCTCCATGCTCCCACTACGGGTAGGTATTAGACCCATCTGCCTAAGTATCCAGACTATGAAGATAACAATAGATACTATGACTGCTACGCCGAGGACTAGGTTTATTATCCACATCCATCCGCCCCAAGGCCACCATCCGCCCCATCCACCCCAACACCATGGACACGCCAAATCTATCACCTCGATATTTACTAAAGTTTTCAACTATTAAAAAGTTCCCTGAAACCTATGTGTAACCTCTACAGTCTTAGATAAAAAACAACAATCCTTAGGGTATTTAGCGAACTTCTAAGTATTGGGTCAAGACGATAGGCTATATTTTCCTAGCCTTATATAGCATATATTTTTCAACGTACCTGAAAACTGCTAAACCCAGGGGGAATACTACTAGGACATAGATTAGGAGAGGATATAGTATAGGCAGTAGCTCGTAGAGGTTCTTCCCCCCAAGGAGAGCCCCCCTAATGCCCGTAAAAGCATAGTAGTGTGGTAAAGCGTAGCTGAGGAGACGTAGGGGCTGGGGAAGCACCTCCAATGGGAAATATACTCCCCCAATTATACTTGGTAGCGACGTCAAGATCCATGTATACGGGTTTACTACAACCTCAGGGTTATATATGAAGAGCCAGAAAGTGTTAGCCACCAGGAGGCCTAGGCCTAAACAAGCTATGAAGCCCGCTAGTGCAAATACCAATGCTGCTATAATATCTGGGTTACCACTTAGCGAGAAACCAAATATAGTAGATCCTATCCCTAGGTAGATAAATAGCCTCACTATAAAGACTAGGAACTCGAAGATGAATGTACCTATAAAGGCGTCGGCCTTTGATACTCCAGCTAGATAGTAGTAAGCCCAACGGGGTATTTTGAAACCACCAAGATAAGTGTAGCCTTGATGCAATCCTCTTAGAGTTCTCTCAGGCCCCTCTATTGCTAAATTGAAGAAAGGTATCAACATTAGCCCCACTATAATGTAGGAGAATACTCCACCCACGTATTTCTCTGCTGTACCCTTTGTTGCGAAAACCGTGTAGTAATACCATGAAGCTAAAGCAAGTGTTATATTAAGGATTTCGCTAGGTATATAGGCTATCCACCAAGCATAGATAGTTAATGTATACGTCTTGAGTCTCCGCTTAATTATCCTCACTATACCTCCTCTACTAGCCACCTGCCCCCACCTACCCAGAGACTATGAAACAAGTTCGCTCCTCAAGAGACAGTGGCTCCTCCCATCCCCCTACAGCCGACAAGTATATATCCTCTAGGCTTGGCTCCCTAACTTTTACGTAAATTACCTTATTCCCCCTCGAGACTATGAGATCCACCAAGCGGGGTATAATACTCCTACTTTCAGAGCATATAAGGGTTAAGGAGAGGTATTGATGGCTCTCACCTGGATATTTCCTCACAAAGCCCTCCTCAATACCTTCAAGTCCTTCCAGCGCTTTAAGGAAGGTATTTACGCTCTCCGATAACTTTACATCAATATCTATACTTTCTTTAAGCCTAAATCTTGCAATAAGTTCTCTAGGAGTTCCCATTGCTATAATCTTACCCTTATGGAGTATCATCACTCTATTACAGAGTTCCTGTGCTTCATCTAGTATATGAGTTGCATAAAGTATCGTAATATTCTCTTTTCTACTTAGATCCTTTATCAACTTGAAGAGGCGTTTCCTAGTTTCAGGAGAGATGCCTGTAAATGGCTCATCCATTAAATATACTTTAACATCACGCATCAACCCAAAGGCTATAGATAATCTAGCTAGCTGGCCAGTTGAGAGCTCTAGAACCCTCTTATCAGCTACCTCCTCTAGCCCAACCATAGATATAACATTACGTACCTTGCTGGAGGATATTTGGGCTAGTTCAGCGAACTGCTCTAGGTTCCACAGCACCGTGA
>JALURH010000078.1 GCA_027017025.1 Thermofilaceae archaeon | reverse complement strand
AACAATTCACTTAGCTCTTGGAGCAGCGTATCCCGAGTGTGGAGGAAAAAACGTTAGTGCAATACACTGGGATATGATTAGAGACATGAAGGACTCCAGGGTCTACGCCGATGGGGACCTGATATATGAGAACGGTAGGTTTATTGTAGATATACTCTAAAATAGATTTTTTCTAGTACTCAAATAAGTGACTAGTCTCTGCATCTTCTTACTACTAGGCTATAGGCACCGTAGGCGATAAGGAATGTTGCTACATACACAGATAATGTATAGAATACTTGGAAAAGAAGTACGTATCTCCCAGTTATCTCGGCGATCTTTGAGGCAGGTAACCCCTGTTCGGCTAGAATTATCGGGAGGATAGGTGTCATAACAATATAGCTGTCGAGTATAGATGTTACGAGGTACCCTAGAAAGCCTGCACTAAACCCGAGGTATATATACCTTACAGCGCTATACTCTTCGCTACACGACACTAGGTTGCGTAACCTATAGGTAGCTATAAAAGCCAGTAGGTACGCAAATGCTATTGCTAAACCCTTTATAGCGTTTAGGTGTAGGGAGAAGCTTAGATCCTGCACATTTATACATAATGTATGAGAGGTAGATTAGAGTTTCTTTCCAGGAAAACCTTATTTCCTCTAGAGAACTCTGATTACTGGCATCACATAAGGAATATATGATTTTGTTACACTAGAGTTTAGCTCCTATCTTCCTGCTGGTTAGATTTAGGGAGAAATAAATTTATTTTTATTCTTTTGTTTCCTCTTTTTTCTCTTCCTCCTCTATCTTCTTTAGTTCCTCCTCTAGCTCCTTCTCTATCTCCTCTATTGGTTTTGGTGGTGGCGTAGTTGCCAATGTGTACCCTATCCACGCCAGTATGCCTAGTACACCGCCTACAGCTACTAGCCCTGTAAGTTTTAATACAAGTATCTGTACCCATGTTTCAGCTAGAAAAAGGAGATACACGTATACCGCTATGCCTGCGAGCGAGCCTATCAGGAGCCCAGCCCCTATTGCTTGGTCTTTATTCATCGTATCATCCTCTGCCTCGTTATATTGTTCTTTATTCTATTTCTAGTTTTCTATTAGATTTTTCTCAGACATAGGATTTAAGAAAACATGTAGAAGCCGAAACACCAAATCTATTTTATATTCTTCCATACTCTTATGGGTAAGCTAGAGATAGTGAACACATACTTATTGAAGTGTATCTAGCGGTGATATGGTTGCCCATGCTTTATCTTATAATTATGGGTATTTTGGTAACTTGCATGGGCTTTCCCGCTCAACCAATATTGAGGGGCAGCATGGGCCCGCCTTATGGGCTGTAGCCGTTATTGCCTAGAGGCTGATGGCTCTTTCCTACTAATAGCTAATTTCAAAGATACTTCAAGTCCCCAAATAGGTGAATAGTCTACGAACCCATTTATTAGCGAGAAAATCATGGAGTCGGCTCGGAGACGTGGTATAAGCACCTACATCTCCACTAAATAGTTCTTTTCAGCAATCAAGCTGTCATCACTCTTCAGTACCAGAAACCTTCATCCCTAAGACATACACGTGTTATAGTATATAAGTTCTTGCATCAAGTATTTTCCACATATATAGATACTTTGATATTGTATCGTCTATATATTATTCCCTGGTGTTAATGCCTACTAAAACTGGGCTCTCCACCCCACTGGAAGATAGGTTTGGGAGACGCTTAACACACCTACGGATTAGTGTTACCCATAGATGCAACTATAAGTGTTTCTTCTGCCACGGGGAGGGGGAAATACCTGGGCCCGATCTACTCTCCCCCGAGGATATAGCTGTTGTCGCTAAAGCCGTCGCCGACTTCGGCTGTAAATTCTTCAAGATTACTGGTGGCGAACCCCTACTTAGAGAGGATATAGTCGATATAGTTAGGTTAGTGAAGGAGGCTTCTGGCGGCGAAGTATCTATGACCACTAATGGCTACTTCCTGTGGGAGCTTGTTGATAGACTGATTGATGCCGGGCTAGATAGAGTTAACGTTAGTCTCCACGCCCTCACTAGAGAGGTATATAGGGTTATGGTTGGCGTTGATGGTGTTGCTAGGGTTATAAGGGGGGTTAGGGAGGCTAGAGCCAAAGGCCTCCCAGTGAAGCTAAATGTACTTGTAACTAGGTACAATTTTGGGGAAGTACCACGTATACTCGAGTTTGCCTCGGAGATTGGTGCCGACATCAACCTTATTGAGCTTATACCCATAGATATGTCCCGCAACCTATTCGAGAAACTATATGTTAGCCTCGAGGCATACGTTAAACATCTCGAAGCCGAGGCTGAGCAGAAATACACTAGGCTACTCCAGTCTAGGCCAGTCTACATACTGCCTAGTGGCACCAAGGTTGAAGTAATTAGAGGCTTCTGTAACCCCGATTTCTGCGCACAATGTAGCAAGCTTAGACTCACCCACGACGCTAAGCTAAAACCATGTTTCATGAGAAACGATAACCTAGTTGATATCTACCCTATCCTCTCCTCCACCCTAGGTTTCGAGGAGAAAGTTACGAGAATTAAGGAAGCTATCCTGGAGGCAAATAAACGTAGGGAACCCTACTTTAGGCTCGAAGACGGGAAATGTATCTGTGCTGACGGGAAATATAGTGAAAGGGAGATATCCTTTTTTGCCGGGAAACTAAAGGCTTAGTCACCTACCCGAAGGCTCTATCGCCTGCATCCCCCAGCCCGGGGACAATATATGCTTTCTCGTTTAGCTCTGGGTCTATTGCTAGAGTAAATATGGTTGCTTCAGGCTCCACCTCAAATATACGCTCTATACCGAGCTTTGTCGATATAATTGATACAACAAATGTTTTCTCGAACCTATTCTTCTCCCTCAGCAGGAAAAGTATCTTCCTGAGTGTCGAGCCCGTAGCTAGCATTGGGTCAGTCACCACTAGTATCTCTCCATTCGATGGTAAACCGAAGTAACTCACCAATACATCCATCCTATACCCCCTCTCCACAGCGTGCTCGTCCTCGCTGCGTTTCGCAGCTACCACACCTAGTCTAGCCCGCCTAAGTGTCTGCACCATACCGTAGGCTAGAGGTATCGCCGCCCTCAGTACGGCTAGGATAATCACTTTATGATCCTCTACCTCAACCCCCCTAGCTACAGCATTGAGTGGTGTAACCACGTTAACCTCCCTAGTTGGTAGGTACCTAGCTAACTCATACCCTATGTATACTCCTGCCCGATAGGTTAGCTCCCTAAAATCAGGTATATCTGTCTCCCTATCCCTCAGCTTCGCGAGAATATCTTGTAGTAGAGGGTTGTCGAGAACCACGATTCTACCCATCGAACCCTTAATTCTAGCGTAATACCCTAACAAAAAACTATCGATTAGAAAAACTTTATGGACAACTAGCCGAATAATACTGTGGGTAGCTACTACCTTCTAGTTAAGCGTGAACCCGTGTAGATCAAATTCTCCAGCATTAGGGATACAACACATTTCTGCGATTTACGTCCACAAGTTAACGTTAAAGGTGAAACCTAGAGGATAAGGTACAATTTAAGGTAAGGTTTCGGTAGGCTAGCTGACAACATTTTTAACCATGTTTTAGTATACCTTGGGTTCCCACTGGGCTAGCGCCGGGGCTTAAGTCTAGAAAACAGGCTTAAGGTACTCTGGGTTCGACAATACTGGAATTAGATATACACTCACTTGAGGATCTCTTCGATATACTAGATGAAATAGAGGAGCTAAGGAAATACTCCTGAGTCTCCCAAAAGAATATCTACCGGGAATTTAGTGAAAAGGTCTTAGCCTCCCAGCTACCTTCCTATATCTACCTGAAGTATTCTATAGAAGGTTGTATTTTATTAAAGTCTTCCTCGAGGTTTTTGAGTGTATAGAGCTGGACGTCTTCCTCTCCACTGAACGTAAAGCCTCCTCTGTTATAGAGGATATACACGTTTCTCCTAGTATTCCTCCTCCAGGGGAACTCCTCGGCTTTAGAGATTAGCGAGTAGAGAACCCTCCTATCTAGAGGTTTTTTGCTCCACTTTACCTCCGCGAAGTAGGCGGTATTAGAGTTTGTATCGATAGCCACGAAGTCTATCTCTATATCCCTCCTCCACCACCTCCCAACCCTAGATACCTGGATTCTCCCCCTCCTGACGAGGCTTATGAAGTGTTGTAGCGCTACCTGCTCGAATATATGTGAAGTATAGGCGTCTATGCTGGACCATAGGTGCCTAGAAACCTCCCTATAGAGCCCTAACTCCAGCAAACCATTATTTGGAAACACCATATTAAACCAGAATTTGAAGAAATTATCTTTAATGTAGTACCGGGCTCTACCCCTCCTATTCTCCTCCAGCAATGGGTAACGCCTCTCCACTAAGTCTAGATCCCTCTCCAGCACTCTCACGTACTTCCCGACCTCACTAGCCTTAACACCAGCCTTATCCGCGATTTCCCCGAGCCTAGTGGCACCACCAGCTATAGCCCTCAGCACCTGCAGGTACCTAGAGGGCTCCCTCAGCTCCATAGATAAAAGCACTCTCGGCTCCTCCCTGAGTGGGGCGCCGGGTTTCAGCACCAGCTCCTCTATGTTCTCTAGAAGACCCCTGCCGTCGTCAAGCAAGGCTAGGTAGCCAGGCGTCCCCCCAAAGACGGCATAAGCCCTAACCTTATCTTCTTCCCCATACCTAGCTACGAAAGCTCTAACCGATGTATAGTCGAGCTCCCGTATCTTAAGAATCCTCGTTGATCTCCCGTAGAGAGGGGACTCATAGGAGAAACCTATCTTCTCCATCATACCAACCGAGGAGCCGGCAAGCACTAACATAATTTTGCTTCCAGCCAGGAAATGGTCCCACACGCTCTGTAATTCAGCTACCCCACCAGTCCTGTGTAGTCGCTGAAACTCATCTATAATTACTAACCGTATACCCTGTTTCCCAAGTAACTCATATAGATCCGAGAAACTCTCTATACGGGGGGCGTAGGGTAGTTCAACCTGCTTAAGTAACTGTTCCCCGAGATTCCTTAAAGCTGGCTCACGCTCACTATAATTTACGATCAAATAAATAGCCTTC
>JALURH010000077.1 GCA_027017025.1 Thermofilaceae archaeon | reverse complement strand
CGAAAAGAGACAACTAAAAGCCTTAATAGCGGAAAAAGAAAGAGAAAAGAACTGGATTAACATTACTAAATACATTCTAAAATACTATAAGTGAAGAAGATGAACAACACATTAAAGGAGCAAAACATGCAGCTCGCGCTCAGACTAGCTGGCGTGCTCCACGAAATAAATAACCTGCAACCACTACCCAAGTCGCTGAACACAGAACAGGAGCCGATAAAATACGGCTACACACTCATATGGGTAAACACCCACCCCCAGATTTACATCACCCTAAACCACCATAAACTGTGCCAACAAAACCTCTACCCTACGCCAAGCCCCATAACACTCCAGCTAACACTAGAAAGCGACACACCCCTAGGAAAAAACAGACAAATACTCTCAGCAATAGCAGCATGCATTACACACTTATTCGAATGGATCCTAGAAGAATATGAAATCTACAAAGACTTTCACCCCCTCCCCGTCTCCGACGACAAACTCCGAGAATACATAGAAGAGCTATGGCTACAGGGCAAAACACTAAACAACCTAACACCACAAAAAATACAACCACTCAAAAAACCATTACCAGACCTCCACCAAACCCTCGAAAAAGGCTTACAGGCAGTCCAGGACCTACCGGACACGCACCTAACAGTACGACAGTACCTAAAATCCATCTGCATAGAAGCCTACACAGACACCACAGACAAGACACTAGACCAAATCACCCAACAAGCACACAGACTAACAGCCCAGGCAACAAAAGCCCTACAAAAACTAGCCCAACAATACCCACCACAACAAACAAACCCCTGCAAAACACGCCACCACCACATAGGACCATGGACAATAGCAACATGGTAGCCTAGGCAGAAAAGAGCCAACAAAACAACACCCATAGCCACTATCGATAAAAGAAGGGAGATACAATCCCCAAAGACCACACAGCCAAGCCCAATAAGGAGCTGGCGAAAAATATGATCACCAAACATCATATAAACAAGATCCTTAGAGCCACCGAAAAAATAACCCAAATAATAAACCAAATCAACAATTTCCCCAAAACCAGAGACAAGTGGAGAGGACAAACATACATCTATGGATTCGCCAAGGCAGAGATCCACCAGCTAAGAGAAGACTACTTCGAAATCTACATCACCCCAGACTACCAGCAACTATGCCAGAAAAAACTCTACCCACCCAGACACAACGCAGCCATACACTACATACTCATAGACAAAACACCCCTCGGACCAGACAAGCCACTAATCCTCATAACACACGCCTGCCTACAAGAAACATACACAGCACTACTCCAAGAATACCAGAAGTGGAAACAAGTATACGACCCTCAAGGCACAGCCCAATTGTACATACAACGCCTAAGACAAACATGGCTAAACAACAACACGCTAGCACCAATAACACCAGTCAAAGCAAAACACATACAAAAACTAGCACCAAGACTCCACAAAGCAATCACAGCCGGAATCCAAGCCACACAGAAAGCAACCACACCAAACACAGCACTATGGACATGGAACACCCTAGAACCCATATGCATCTACACCGTAATAGACACCACAAACCTCACACCAAACCAAGCCACAAACAAGACAAAACAAGCACTACAAGACACACCCAGAATACAGCAAACACTAGCAAAACACTACAAAACACCCCCACAAAACCCCTGCAAAACCCGGAAACACACAATCGGACCCTGGACAATAGCACTATGGTAACAAACCACCAACAAACCCCAAACCAATAGACACCAACCACACAAACAACCAACACAGCAGAAACAACCCCCACACAAAACCCACACCAGAAACCCCCAACCAGGAAAACACAGCCACAGCTAACAGAGCGAGGAAAAACTATATAACAACAAAACAAAACAACCATGACAAAGGTGTAGAAAATGGTACGGTTCAAACAAGTAACAGACATCCTCAAAATCATGCACAACATCGAACAAGTCCGCAACATAGGTACTTTAGCCCATGTTGACCACGGTAAGACGACGACGAGTGATTCCTTGTTGATGGGCGCTGGGATGCTGAGCCCTAAGGTGGCTGGTAAGGCGCTTGCGCTGGACTATGTGGAGATTGAGCAGCTTAGGCAGATGACTGTTAAGGCGGCTAATATTAGCCTCTACCATGAGTGGCGTGGTAAGCCCTATGTTATTAATTTGGTGGATACGCCTGGGCATGTTGATTTTACGGGGCATGTGACTAGGAGTTTGCGTATGATGGATGGTGGGGTTGTTGTTGTTGATGCTGTTGAGGGTGTTATGACTCAGACTGAGACTGTTGTTAGGCAGGCTCTTGGGGAGTATGTTCGTCCTCTGCTCTATATTAATAAGGTTGACCGCCTTATCCGTGAGCTTAGGCTTAGTCCTAGGGAGATTCAGCAGCGTTTTGTTGAGATTGTTAGGGAGTTTAATGGTTTGATTGAGTTGTATGCTGACCGGGGGTTTGCGGCTAGGTGGAAGGTTGATTTTAAGCGGGGTCAGGTTGCTTTTGGCAGTGCTCTGCATAAGTGGGGTCTTACTATCCCGATTGCGGTAGAGAAGGGTGTTAAGTTCGACTATATTGTTGATGCCTACCAGAAGGGTTACTGGGAGGAGCTTGCTAAGGAGTTTCCGCTCTATGTGGCGTTGCTGGATATGGTTGTTGAACACGTTCCTAACCCGAGGGAGGCTCAGCGCTACCGTATACCGAGGCTGTGGAGGGGGGACTTGAATAGCGAGATTGGTAAGGCTATGCTTGAGTGTGACCCTGAGGGGCCTACGGTTGTAGCTATTAGTAAGGTGAATATTGATCCTCATGCTGGGCACGTTGTTACTGGCCGCGTGTTTAGTGGCACTATTAGGACTGGGGAGGAGGTTTACCTACTTAATGCTAAGGCTGCTCAGCGCGTACTTCAGGTTGGGTTATATATGGGTCCGTATAGGGAGAAGGCTGACGAGATAAGTGCTGGGAATATTGTTGCGTTGCTGGGCTTAGATAGGGCGCGTGCGGGCGAAACTGCGGTGGAGGTGGGGTATAAGGACTCTATGGTGCCTTTCGAGCGTATGGCGTATATCAGCGAACCTGTTGTGACAATCGCTGTTGAGCCGAAGAAGAGTAGTGACCTACCTAAGCTTGTCGACGCGCTCCGCAAACTGGCTATAGAGGACCCGACGCTACGTGTATACATTAATGAGGAGACCGGTGAGTACCTGCTTAGTGGTGTAGGCACGCTCCACCTAGAGATTACTCTCTGGGAGCTTGGGCAACGCACCGGTATACAGGTTGTTACGAGCCCACCCGTCGTTAGATATAGGGAGACTGTCCGCAAACTAGGCGAAACATTTGAGGGCAAGTCGCCGAATAAGCACAACAAGCTCTACATATATGTTGAGCCGCTAGATGAGAAAACTCTGAGCCTAATGCAGGAAGGTAAGGTCTACCCGGACCAGGATTGGCGTGAACGAGCTAAAATACTCAGGGAGCAGGCTGGCTGGGAAACCGACGAAGCGAGGAATATCTGGGATATAGACGAGAACCTAAACGTCATAGTTAACCTAACCGTAGGTGTACAGCATCTCCGCGAAGTAAGGGACACGATAATACAGGGATTTAGGTGGGCTATGGAGGCGGGCCCCCTAGCGCAGGAGCCGGTTAGGGGCGTGAAGGTAGTTCTAAAGGATTGTATTCTACACGAGGACCCAGCTCATCGTGGGCCTGCGCAGATTATGCCTGCTACGAAGAACGCTATTTTCGCTAGTTTCCTTACTGCTCAGCCTACGTTGCTTGAGCCTATTCTTAAGATTGATGTTAAGGTTCCTCCTGCACAGCTTAGTGGTGTGCTTAGTGTTATTACTAGGCATCGGGGTAAGGTGCTTGGTATGGAGGAGAAGGGGTTGCTTATGCGTGTGTTTGGGGAGATTCCTGTTAGCGAGAGCTTTAATATTGCAGATGAGTTGCGTGAAGCTACGCAGGGGAGGGCTTTCTGGGCGTACGAGTTTAGTCGTTGGGCTCCTGTGCCTTCGTCGATGCTTGAGGGCCTGGTTATGCAGATTAGGGAGAAGAAGGGTCTTCCACGTAGGTTGCCTAGGATATCTGACTACGTGGGGTTCTAGGACTCATACCTTTTTATGTTGTTGCTGGGCCGTAGTCTAGTGTGACATTTCCTAGTAAAGCAATTATTCCATTCTTGGCTAGCTAGTTCTAGGTTTATATTGGTTATTGATGCTTAGGGGGATTGAAGAGGGGTTCTTGATACTGTTATTCTTTGCTCTTGAAGTTGTAGATCCATTCTAGCTGTTCGGGTTGTTTACTTGCTTCTAGCATTTGTCTCCACTCCTCGTCTGTTAGCCTATTGTTTTGTGGCCAGTAGAACTCATAGTAGCTCATGGTTAGGCCTGTTGAGGCGTAGAGTTTTCCATCCAGGGTTTTATATACTACTATTATGCGGTCGAAGTACCCTGTACCTACCTCTAGGACTGTACCTGTATTTGGGTCTGTGAATACGTCTGCTATTATTCTCGGATCCTTTACTCTCTTTTCGGTGACCGTAAGCAGTTTCTCTAGGAGGAAACCGTATTGTTCTATAAGTGCCTGGTCTTCTCCGCTTAGTGGAGTGCCTTTGAGTTCTTTCTCAGATATATCTACCAGTTTATTAAGTATGCTGGAGAACAGACCTAGCCTATCCCTCATATTCTCGTCGAGTAGACCTAGTTTCTCTAGCCCATTTTTTGTTGCTTCAACTAGGTTCCTGAGCCGGGAATATAGTAGTGGGTTTGGTTCAACATAGCCTGGATGCGGGGGCTTTTGGGGGACAGCGGTGAGCACTGCATAGGGCTGTTTAGCGTAGAGTATTGTATCGTGTCTTAGCTGGGCCCAGCTAGCCAGGGCTGTATTCAGGCTTTTATCTAGCCATGCGTTTGTCTGCATAAATGCTGGGTAGCCTTGCCCAGGTTTTGTTAGTAGAGCTTTTATTGTGTAGAGCCAACCCATGTAGAGTGTTTCTGTCCAGTTCCTTGTTTCAAGTTTCGATAACTCTGCCCTAAGTTTAAGAATTTTCTCCCCTAATCCTTCGTATTTCTGGAGCTCGTCTTTAAGGTGCTCCATTGCTCTATCTGAGTCCATAACAGCCATTATGTCTAGTCCTCTAACCTGGGTACGTGTAGGTAGATTTGGGTAACAGAGTTGCTGGTGGATATAGCCGTCTAGTATGAATCTCTGACCCATGAATCTTAGGCCAGTTAGCCTCGGCTTCTCGTATGGGAATATAGGTGATGATATTATTCTACTCTTATCGAGTTCTACTATCTCCTCCATGAACTTCTCTAGCAGGTTTCTATCATCTACCTGCCCTGGTGTGAAGTCACCATATACTTTCCCCATAACTCTGATATAGTCGTAGAATGTTAGATCATCGGATTTCCCGACTATGAAGGATATTGGCAAGTATATTTCTTCCCAGAGGTTTATAGCTTTAACACCATCTATCTCCGTAGCTGCTATTAGGTATGTGAGTATGAGTGCCTGTGCTGTCTGGATCTCTGATAACTCGGGATTCTCCGGGTCTTGCACTTCAAACCTCATTCTACCTAGCCACATCATACACCTAAAGTATCTTCTGAGTTCATCGCTCTCTGTGTAGTGTCCCCGCGGCTTATACTGAGTATAGTCCTCTTTGTAGCCAAATATGGGACTCGGCGCTTGAGAGCTGGAGGCTGACTCTATTAACTCTAGCTCTTTCTCAACTAGTTCCTGGATGTAGCTTGGAGTATTATATCCGGGTTCTATAAGCTTTAAGGCAACTGATAGATAAGCTATGTCTAGTCTAGTCGCCTCCTTAGCTAGTGTTCCCTCAGATAATTCACCATATATCTTCTCTGCCTCCCTCACTAATCCTAAGAGGAGTTTCTTGAGCCTAGGTATAAACTGTTTCTCCTCTAGTTCCATCAGTACTGTTTCGAAGAAAGCATGATATATGAAGAGAACTGAGTCTGTAGTTATAAATACTGGGTACCCTGAGTTAATAGCATCCTTGTAGTATTCTGCAATATCTATTTCCTCCCCAGGTATAACTACGAAGCCATTCTTCAATAGTTTCTCTAAAGCCTCTCTACTGATCACAAATAATTCAATATTCTCTATACTACCCGGGTCTAGAGGAAGAGAATACGTGGGTGCATGTACTTCAGCGACTATTCTCTCGCTACCATTGTAGGTAAAGATGCTGTAACCATAGATGCTGGATGTAGTTAGCTGAGTTACTGGTGGACTAGGTGGTTGCTTTTCCATTGGTTTCTCTCGTTCCCGCATAGGTGGTATAAATACTGTATGTATGGATAGAATAAGTATTAGGGCTAGTATGGAGGCAACTACCAGGATCTCTAAATTTTTCATAGTCACCAGTAGAAGTTTCCTTATATAGATTTTAACTAAACGTATTGTCGATACGTATTGTTAATAGTGCTCTAGAGTTAGCCTAGGACGGGGAGCACAGTATAGGCTAGCTACAACTTAGCTACCTCAGTAGAATCCTCGGAGAAGCGGTTTAAGGGAAATCAATATAGTCGGTTATCTTTGTTTCCTCCTTCGGGGGTCCATTACTAAGAAGTATTCTTTCAAGAGATGTTGAATTATGCTTCTTTACAGCTCTAATAGCCTCTTCACACGCCTTAAATAGAGCTTCTTTCCTCTCCCTACTATAGTTTTGTAACCTTATGCTCTCCTCCAGTGCTCTGAGATGGAGAATAGCTTTTTCCCTGGAAATTAATCCTAGTGCATATAGACTAAGGAGGTTTTCGAGATATAGCCATGCTGCTTCAGGCCCCTTACTAAGCTTAACCCTCAATCCAGGATGCTTAACGAGCCTCAATCTTTTTAATAGAGGTAACCCTTCCTCAACTACGGGGGGCTGATAAACTAAGGGCAGTCTCTCTACACGCCAAGTCTTCTTTCTCCTCCCCCCTAGAAAATGTTGTGGATAACCACCTGTAGTTGTTAAAGCCTTCTTTGCTAGTTGATCTGCCTCACCAACTATATGTTTCCTCCAGTCTACGTTATGTATAGGGTTATCTAGGTCTGTCCACGATGGATCGAAGTTTTCCAGGTCCTGTGGTTTCATAGCTATACATGTTGCTAATAGTGTTCTATGTAGGCTCATTGGGGCTGTAAATACTCTTTGGGGATCCATGAGGTTCTCAACCTTTATTTCTGTCCCGTACCTAATGTTTATGTCATGTATCTTCCTCCTTATCTTCGAGATTATGTAGCCAACTATAGAATATGATATGTTCACAGGGTGATATCTCACATATATTTCTTGGCTTATAGCGTTCTCATGTATATGTACGTGTATCCCACGTCCACTCCACTTCACCCATACGCTCTCGTATACCCCCTCCTTCTCGAGCTCATCAACTATTGTTTGTGCAACTATAATTGTTGTCTTCCACCACTCTGGTTTGGAATCTATATCCCATGTTGGTGTACGGGCAACAACGTTGTACTCGTAGTTTAACGCGTCTTCACGTGTTTCAAGCTTCCTATATATGCTGGCGGACCCATAGAATGTACGAGGCTTCTGCCTTATTATTTTAATTAATACTCTCCTAAACTCGTCTTCAGAGCTTATTGTTAATGGTTTTCCCCTTAGATACCTGAGAAGAATATTCCTACCATCCCTAAGTTTACGCTCTAGATGTATTGCAGCCCATCTACCTTTTAAAAAATCTGTTACCTCTTTCGATACTAGAGGTCTTAAATAATACTCCTTTAGATTAAGCCTCATTATAGCTCCTCAGCTATCGCCAACATCCTATTTATTCTCCTATCAATATCTCTCTCCAATTCTGAAAGCCTCCTCTTATACTCTCTTGACTCCAGAAGACCTGACTTAAAGCTCCGCTCCACCCTAGATATCTCCTTAAATAGCCTTCTTATATCCTTAGCTAAGCTATCTATCTCAGCTACCTGTTTCTGCAGAGTTTCATCAGCTACTGACTTAGCTATACCAGAAATCTTCTTCGATAACTCAACTTCCTTCCTCATTAACCTCCTAAATAGCTGATTATACGTATGCTTAGATATTTTCCTGCTCTTCACTTTCTCCCATGATGTCAGTGCGGATCTAAAGGTTTCGGCTCTACGTTTAATCAATTCACGTATTTTCTCTCTCTCAGTTTCCTCTATCCTCTCTATGACCCTCTCCCTCTCCTTCGTCGCGGGCTTAGCCACTCTAGCTCTTATGATTACTACTAGAGCCGCTGAAACCAGGGATAGAGAGATAATCAGTATAAGTGGCATCACAGCTAAACCCTGGGGAACTATATTTACTTTGCACGTAACCTTGGGGTACATTTCCTCTCTAAAGAGTGGGCCAGCCGGCTTCAGTTTATAGAATGTATATCCACCCTTCTTGAATTCATTTATGAGTGGATAATCTATCTCTGCCTCTCCCCGAACGGCAATATAGATATCGTAGTGATTGATATATATCCCGGTACCCACGAAGGCATCAAGACTTAATGTAGAGTCAATACTTGTCGTATTTAATTCAACTTTTATGACAACAGATGTTTTCTGTCCCCGTTTTCGCGGTGGTGCACGTAGGTTAATGAATATAATCTTATAGTCTCCGCTTCCCTGTACATTATACCCACTATTTCCAGTACGTGGATATGGTCCTAGAGGCCCCTCTACACCTAATACCTTATATTCCCTAGGGAACCTTAGGGTGAATAATGTCTGGGGGGAATCTGAGAGTGTTGTAAGAGTGTAGTTTTCTTCCATCAATATTTTATCTGTACCTTCGATGTATATTGTTCTCTTGAGGCTCTGGATAGAGATCATTTTATAGGCAGTTGCCCTCACTTCCCCGGTATAGGTCTCTGTTACACCTGGCGTCACCCTAGAGGTTACATTGATTACTCCAGTCCCCGGCTTGCCTACCGTCGGCCTACTTATTTTTACACGAGAAGACCCGAAGGATACTGTTCCATGCGTTTCTGCTTCCCAACCTACAGGACTTAATGGTACCGGTATTGAGAGAATCAATGTATCATTTACTCTCTTTACTGCATCCAGGAAAATCAGAGTTATATTAACTCGGTTTACTTCAGACTTAAAATCGAAGACTAAGGATCCCCCACTTATCGTCCCTCTATATAACCTGCCGTCTATTTCCGCTAGTGCTAATGCCAGTCGTTCCTCGAGCCCAGTAATGTTATACCTCAGTAGTGTAAAGCTTTGAGGGGAATCTATCCTTAGTAGTACTAGTGCATAACCATATTCTATACGTGCTGACACATCTACGCTTAGCGTTGGGTTAGTGGGTTGGGAATATATTGGGAATACAAAGAATATTAGCAGTAATGCTAGTGCTAGCGACTCTTTTTTAGGTATCATCTGATACACCTCTTAGACAGAATAGCATTGAAAATATTAAAGCATTAACTTATGGTAGGGTTAGTAATGACTAAGAAGAAGGTGTACATTGAGACATATGGGTGCTGGCTAAATAAAGGTGAGAGTAAGATAGTTGAGAGCATCATACGCAGGAGAGGTGCAGAGATAGTTAATACTCCAGAACAGGCAAATGTTGTAATAATCAATACCTGTGCAGTTAGAGGCGAAACAGAGTACAAGATGCTTCGCAGGATAAGGGAGCTTGAAAAACTTAGAGGCAAATATGGCTTCAGACTCATCATATCTGGATGCATAGTTAATGTTAGACCCTACACTATCTCCAAGATTTCCCCAGAGGCCTCACTTATCGAGTCAGATGCTATAGAAGAGGTTGCTAATGCTGTCCTAAGCGACAAAAGGGTTACTATTATTCGGCAGTATAATGCTAGGCGTAAGGTACTGCCGAGACATATGGGTGAAGTTACCTATGTTGTGCCAATACAGACCGGGTGTTTGGGTACATGTACGTTCTGTATAGAGAGAGTCTCGCGTGGAAGAGGCGTAAAGAGCTATCCACTAGACCTTATAGTTAACGCTGTAAAGGATGCTGTCAAAGGAGGCGCTAGAGAAATATACCTTACTGGCCAAGATGTAGCTACATATGGCGTTGATCTTGGCTATACACTTATCGACTTACTTAAAACTATACTCAGCGAGGTGAAAGGTGACTATAGGATTAGGCTCGGTATGATGGAGCCATGGCTTGTTTCCCGCTTTGTTAAGCAGTTAGCTGAAATAATGTATGATCAGAGGGTATATAATTATCTGCATCTACCTGTTCAGTCCGGAGATAACGGTGTTCTTAGGCTTATGGGTAGGAAATATAGTATTACCGGGTATGAGAAGTTAGTAAGGGTCTTCAGGGATAAGCTAGGTAGGTTATGTTTAGTAACAGATATTATTGTGGGTTTTCCAGGGGAAAAGGAGGGGGCTTTCAGAAATACCTTGGAGCTCCTGGAGAGAATAAAGTTTGATAAAGTGCATATAGCCCGCTATACTCTTAGACCCTTCACTAAAGCATATATGCTTCCACAGATTCCAGAACCCGAGAAGAAGCGTAGATCTAGGATTGCTAGTGAAATAGCTCTTAGAATAGCTTATGAGATAAATCGAGGCTATATAGGGTATGTTGCGGATGCTGTAGTTACGGAGAACACACCTAAAGGTAGCTTTATTGCTCGTACACCTGAATATAAGCCAGTTATTTTGGAAGAAGGTGTTAAGCCTGGAGAAATTGTTAAGGTTAAGGTTATCGATGCTACTCCTATCTATTTAATAGGGAGAATTATTGACTAGCTCTTATCGAATCAGACAAAAAATGAAGGTCAGTCCGTTCCGGTTTATAAACCGTCCGGTGCAATTATAGAGGGGAACTTGGAGTTAGAGCCCAAGCCGCGTGCGGTCCACATCGATGCACACAATGTAGAAAACTCTCTCAGACGGAGGAAGCAGAAACTAGGTATTAGGGTTCACGCAGAGCTGCTGGAAGAATTTGCGAGCTGGCTGTGGTCGGCTGGTAAAAGCCATGAAACAGTATACAATTATGCATTACGGGTCTTCTACTTCCTAGAGCACTTGGAAAGGCAGGGGAAGGACGTTAACCATCTAGCTCTCCTTGAACTCAAGAAGTACGTCGCCAAGATAAAAAGAAAGACAACCCAACATGGCGTGAAGATAGCTCTGAAGGCCTTTCTCCGCTTCCTAATAGAAGCCTACGACGAATTAAACCTGGAGATAGAAAGGGATCGGCTCAACGAGATATACAAGTACTTCAAGGTGGAAAATATTAAGGATACACTTCCGGAGCTACCCCCTAATCTCCCAGAAATCGTTGAGAAGCTCATAGACCATGCGAGGCAGCCATACAAGTCCATCCTAGCCATAGCCTATGAGACCGGGGCTAGGCGGGGAGAGATACTGAACCTTAAGGTCGGCGACGTCGAGGACGCTGGAGACTACATCAAGATAAAGATCAGGAAAAGTAAGAGCCAGGGAAGAACCGTAGTCGTAATCAAGTATCAGAACATTGTCAGGGAGTGGCTAAAGCTCCACAGGTTCGGCGATAACCCCTCTGCCCCCCTTTTCTACACCCGCTCTTACAGGCAGCTGAGGAGCAACGACTTCTACATGTATCTTTCGAGGCTAAAGAAGAGGCTCGGCATAAATGAGAGAATATACCTTCACCTCTTAAGGCACTACAGGGCTACGGAGCTATATGGGAAGCTGTCGGAGAAGGAAATGATGCAGTGGTTCGGCTGGAGGACACGCAGGATGATAGATGTTTATTCGCATCTGAGCGAGACTGCAGCAGTGGAGAAGTACAAGAGGCTCTTCGGAATCGATGAACGAAAGGAAGATGGAAGCTTTATTACATGTCCCCGCTGTGGGCAGAAGCTGCCGCCTACCGCCAAGGCGTGCTGGCGGTGTGGACAACCACTCGAAGTAACATCGTACCTTGAACTTAGAGGGGATGTCGAGAAAGCTAAGGAACTCCTAGAGAAAGTATTCGAATTAATAAGGAAGAGGCCAGAAATTCTAGATATCTTGGATTCTCTAACCAAGTAATTCCACTTTACTTCTATTTTTCCTTTCCTCCAAAGATATAGGTATCTTCAGAGCCCCTGCAACGAACAATAGCTTGTATCTTGTATCCTCGTCACGCAGAAGCTCTCGCACCACCTGCTCATCCTGAAGCAACTCCATTAAATCCTTCCTATACTCTTCCACCCTCTTGGCCAGTGAGTCACTCTTCACGGGGTTTTTGTTGTGGAGCTTATAAAGGGTTGTGAAACTGCTTCGTAAAACTGTGTTAAATTATGGCTTTCTATATTTTTTGAGTCCTCTTAAAGCTTATAAGTTTCTTGCTACTAGTTTTGAGTGGGAATCGACCCTGATGATGAGGGCGAGGGGGATGAGCCTTAGATGTGCTCCCAGTTCGATGAGGGGAGTGGGTTCAAGACAGATAAAATAGTGTACAGCAACTCCCCGCTCCCACAGTCGGGCTAGGAGCGAAAACAAGCCGTAATGACCCACTCTGTATCAAAAAGATACAGAGTGAGGAAACGGTAGTAGCTGAATTAGCTGTATTAACTCTATAATGCTGGTAGACCTAGATGTTATCAGAAACGGTATGGAGGTATTGTTGATGGGAATGAGTGTACTTCTTCTCTCTATAGGTTCGTAAAGTTAATATTACCGATTTCGGTATGTTCTGTATATGGGGTGTTTATGATGGTTAAGGAGAAGACTAGTATCTATGTGGATCGTGAGCTGTGGATGAAATTTAAGAGGTATGCGTATAGGAGGGGGATGGATATGAGTAATCTTTTAGAGGATATTATAAGGGATGAGCTTGTTGAGGAGGCTTTAGATAATATATTACTAGAGCTAGCTGGTTTAGAGGATTACGAGGTGGATTTTGAGCCTGTTAAGCCGAGGGAGGGGCTTGTGAGCGAGCTAGTCAGGGTTGCGAGAGATGAGAGAGCTGATAGTGTATCTGGATAGTAGTGCTATAGTAAAGAGGTACATTGAAGAGCCTGGTAGTAGTAGAGTGAGAGATACCTACCTGAGGGCCTACTCTGGGAGTATAATCCTCTCCTACAGTATATGGAATATTGGCGAGGTTTTAGGGGTGTTTGATAGAGCGAGGAGAATAGGTAGGATCGATGAACAAACACATAGTATTGTTAGGAGGAGATTTCTACTTGAAGTCAGGAGAATGGTGAAAACAGCTTTAGCGTTGGTGATTCCGATGAAAATAAGGATTCTTGGAGAGAGTTGGAAGCTAATAGAGAAATACCATATTTACGGGGCAGATGCAATACAAATAGCCTCAGCAAAGTACATTAAGGCTACAGAGTTCCTAACTGGTGATGAAAAATTACATAAAATAGCTGTAGACGAGGGATTAAATAGTATATATCTAGTATAGATCTCCTAATAGGGCCTTATTTCTGATGTTAACACAGGGATTTTAGAGATGAAATGAATCTAAGTGGAGGAGGTGTTAGCTTGCCTCGGGAGATAGCTACGTTGAAGAATGCTTATTTTAGGGACAAGCCATGTATCTATGGAGAATAGCAGATCCTTTGCTTCTCTATGAAGCTGCGAGTCTTCTAAAAGCGAATAAATGAAAACGTTGATACCAATAACCGCTTTCAAGTTTGATTCCTCTTTCTATGCTCTTCTCGATTTCTTCGATGGTTAGTTTCTCGCCGAGCCTCACCGTCCTCCATTCTCTACTTGCTTTAGTCAATACTATCTTGTCTCCCTCAACCTCGACCCTCAGATACTCTCCCTCCTTAATATTCAGCCTCTTCCTGACCTCGGATGGAATAGTAATTTGGTAGTTTCTAGTAGCCTTAACTAGAATAATAGTAATTCACCATACTATAGTAGAATAACCTAGTATCTAAACAATATATTGTTTCTCCATACGCTACATCAAAACCGAGAACCCTAAGAGCACTCAGCAAAACCTTGTTCAACGAGGAAGCAAATTTTGAAAACGATAAATTCGTAAAACTAAAATAGCAATAATACTCAGCTCAGAAATAACATATCAAGTCCATCTCCATCTATTCATTCTCTCTAACTTTTAATAATAATGATAATTCATGAGATAACCTAATCCAATGAAATCCAATATATTCCATAGTGATAGTGTATGGGTAAGAGGCAGGTTTGTATTCTTCTCGACAAAGAAGAATAAAAAATTGGCTAAACTAAGGGAGGAGACTGGGCTACCGCTGAGCAAGATAATAGAGCTTAAGCTTAAAGGCTACGAAATCATAAAAAAAGAAAAT